>CAVBHI010000197.1:0-4801 GCA_963595115.1 bacterium | reverse complement strand
ACAAGAATGTCCTTTAAGCTATGCCGAATTTTTCTTTCCTGTCGCTCATCCTCAATGTATTCCAGCTAATCTAATAATTCCTGCATATACAAACACTCCTTTTCTTTTTATTCTACTACAAAACACTCCCTTGTTCACATTTTATTTACTCATGCGTTTGTCATGGAAAAAATGCGGCTCAAATCTGTTTAATAACTTTCAAACGAGAGGCTGTTGTAATTTCTTTTTGCAACAGCTTCTTGCTTTTTGATTACAGACACTTTTTCGATATGCCCTTTCGCGTCGCTTGCGATGCGCAGACACAGATGAAATCTGTGTCACAGGGGATAGAGAGACGTTCCATCAAGCAAAAGGCGGAGGCTCATCAGAGTCTCCGCCTGCTGTTTTTTGGCTTTCCAATACCTTGTGCGCCTAATATATTTCTAAGCTCCCGGACATCTCCACCGCCGTTCAAGCCTCTCTTTTATAATATTATATGCAGATCCAAAATACAGGGAGGTTCATACATGGAAGCAAAAGAATATGCGTATATCCGGGTATCGTCCCGAGGTCAGAACGAGGACCGGCAGAAAATCGCTATGGTGGAGTATGGTATTGCACCCGGCAACATCTACATGGATAAGCAGTCCGGCAAGGACTTTGAACGTCCGGGGTATCAGCGGCTCCTACGAAAACTCAAAACCGGAGATACCATCGTGATTAAGAGCATCGACCGGCTGGGGCGTAATTACGATGAAATTCTGGAGCAATGGCGGCTCCTGACGAAGCAGAAACAGGTGGACATCGTCGTTCTGGATATGCCGCTGCTCAATACCAAGCAGGGCAAGGATTTGACAGGAGTGGTGATTGCGGACATTGTTTTGCAGCTTCTTTCCTACGTTGCACAGACAGAACGGGAGTTTAATCGACAGCGACAGGCAGAGGGCATTGCAGCGGCAAAATCTCGCGGCGTACAGTTTGGCAGACGACGTATCAAACGTCCGGAGATGTACCCGGAAATCAAAAAAGCGTGGGACACCAGAGAGCTGACAGCCAGACAGGCGGCAGAGACTCTTGGTATCTCACGCACAACTTTTTTCAAATGGGTTCGTAGTGAAGATGCATGAGCTTACCGCGCTGTTTGGAGACAAAAGTAAAAATAAGTATGCTCTATTGAACTCATGCACAATATGCCTTTTCAGCATCAATACGTCTATTTCGGTTTTCATCATACCACCATTAATGGAAATTTGCAAGAGATTTTGAGAGGAAATATAAGCATACCTTATTGAACGCGTCTATGCAGTATGTAGAATGATTCGTGACATTTGAAACAGCTGCAGAATGCCGACTGATTTGCAAAACATTTTGGAAGGGAGATGGTACATGTGGCTATCGCGCTGTTTGACCACAATCGAATCGCCTATGAAGCCGCCGTCTCGCTCCTGAATGAAACCGGAAAAGCTGCTATCGTTCACCCTACAGGCACGGGCAAATCTTTCATTGCCTTTAAGCTCTGCGAGGACAATCCCGAAAGCCGCATCTGCTGGCTTTCCCCCAGTGCCTACATCTATGAAACACAGCTTGAAAATCTGAAATCTGCCACAGACGGCTGGCAGCCTGCGAATGTGACATTCCTGACTTATGCCAAGCTGATGGGTATGACGGATGAAGAAATCGCAGAGCTTCAGCCGGATTATATTGTCCTCGACGAGTTCCACCGCTGCGGCGCGGAAATGTGGGGGCAGGGAGTTCAGAAGCTGCTTTCCACCTATGCTGCGACACCGGTACTTGGCCTGTCGGCTACGGCGATCCGCTATCTGGATAACCAGCGCGATATGGCGGATGAACTGTTTGATGGAAATATCGCTTCCGAGATTAACTTGGGTGAAGCGATCGTCCGCGGAATCCTCGCAGCACCCAAGTATGTGCTGTCCGTGTTCTCCTATCAAAAGGATTTGGAACGCTACAAGGCTCGCGTGCGCCACGCGAAAAGCAAGGTCGTACGCGACAAAGCAGAGAAGTATCTCGAGGCTCTCCGACGTGCACTTGAAAAAGCAGACGGCCTGGATGTCATCTTCGACAAGCACATGACCGAGCGCACCGGCAAGTACATCGTGTTCTGCGCCAACAAGGAGCACATGGACACCATGATGGACAAGGTGCCTGAGTGGTTCAGCCGCATAGATAAATCTCCGCATGTCTATTCCGTGTATTCGGACGATCCCACTGCCAGTCAGTCCTTTGCGGACTTTAAAGCGGATGAGGATACTAAGCACCTGAAGCTGCTGTTTTGCATTGACGCTCTAAACGAGGGCATCCATGTGGAGGATGTCAGCGGTGTCATCCTGCTTCGTCCTACCGTGTCGCCCATCATCTACAAGCAGCAGATCGGTCGCGCACTGGCTGCCGGAAAACGCGGGAATGCCGTGATTTGGGATATTGTCAACAATATTGAAAACCTCTATTCCATTGGCGCCGTTGAAGAGGAAATGCTTGTAGCGACCACCTATTATCGTTCCCTCGGAGAAGATCAGGCAATTGTCAATGAACGGTTCCAGGTAATAGACGAGGTGCGTGAGTGCCGTGAGTTGTTTGGGAAGCTGAACGATGTCCTCTCTGCCCCGTGGAACGTCATGTACGGCTACGCCAAAGCTTACTACGAAGAAAACGGAAACCTGATGCTCTCCAGCCGCTATCGAACTGCGGACGGATATTCTCTGGGCAGTTGGATATTCAACCAGCGTGCAGCCCGTAAAGGGCAAAGCAAGACATTTCTTACAGATGAGCAGATTCAGAAACTGGATGCCATCGGCATGGTCTGGGACAACATTCGTGACCTGAACTGGGAGCGCAATTTCAATGCTGCCAAACAGTATTATGACGCGCACGGCGTGCTGAATCCGGATACCTCATTTGTCACTGCTGAAGGAATTCATCTCGGAAGCTGGCTCAGCAATCTGCGTTCGTGGAAACGCGCCGGGGCGCATTCTAATTACCTCAATCAGGAGCGCATTGCACAGCTTGAGAGCATCGGCATGATCTGGGGTGTTCTGGATTACTACTGGGAGAGAAATTATCTCGCCGCCTGTAATTATTACAAAGAACACCGTAATCTGCGAGTTCCATCGGGTTATACCTCTGCTGACGGAATCCGCTTGGGTTCGTGGATTTCCAGACTGCGCGCCCTGCGCCGCGGCGAAGGAAAAGGTACTCCGCCAACGCCGGAGCAGATTGCGCGTTTAGATGCCATCGGTATGATTTGGAAAACGGGTGTCAGCGCAAAATGGGATGCAATGTATCAGGAAGCCAAACTGTTTTATCAGACACACGGCAATCTTTCGGTTCCGGGAGAATACCGAGCAAGCAATGGTTCCGCCCTGCGTGCCTGGATCGCGCGGCAGCGAAGCAGCTATGCGAAAGGAAAACTCCCACAGGACAAGGTCGATAGGCTGAACGCCATCGGCATGGTCTGGGACTGCGGTGATCCGTGGATGAACTCCTTCCGCGCAGCTCAAAAATATTACAAGGAACACGGCACGCTCGATCTTTCCCAAAATGAAGTTGTAGATGGCGTTTGGCTTGGAAAGTGGGTCGCTGTGCAGGCAAAGCGTCTGCGCGATAAGGCGGATATTCCGGAAACTCAAAGAAAACTGTTAGAAACACTACCGTTAAAAATGGAATCTGAAGTGGATCGAATCTGGAACGGCAATTTTGACGATCTTTGTTCTTATGTGGATACCTATGGCGGGTTCAGCATTCCTGCCGACTATGTCGGCGCACACGGCACCCGACTAAGTGCATGGGCGACAGTGCAGCGCATGAAGCGGGCGAAGGGCGAACTCGATGAAAAACGAATCGCCAAGCTGGAATCCATTGATTTCCCTTGGAAAATCGACCGCTGGCAGCAAAGCTACGAACAGGCAAAGGCTTATGTGAAAATGCATGGCAATCTGGATATGCAGAAGGCATACAAGACGGAAGATGGCTATGGGCTTGGGAACTGGGTCTATGCGCAGCGGGATGCCTATAGAAAAGGTGCGCTGTCCACGGATAAGATTGCAAAGCTGGAAAAGCTGGGCATGGTTTGGACGCAGGAATCCACATGGGATATCAATTTTAGCAAAGCGAAAGCTTATTACAAAGAACATGGTTCTTACCCGCAGAAACGTTCTGCCAAACCCGGAATCGAGCTTGAGGTTGCCACCTGGGTTGATAGCCAACGGCAGAGATTCAACCGTGGAGAACAGACACCTGAACACATTGAACAGTTGAAAACAATCGGCCTGCATTTCAGAGAGCTGTCTACAACCTCATGGGAATACGGCTATTTGCAGGCTAAAGCATATTACGAAAATCATGGCAGTCTGGATGTTCTTATAACCTATTCCGAGGGAGAAGGCTTTCGCTTGGGTTATTGGATAAGGCGGCAGCGTGAAAACCGCAGCTCCCTTACGAAAGAACAGATTCGGAAGCTTGACGCGATAGGCATGGTTTGGAATCCGCCTACATATTGGGGCACCTGGTATGCCAAAGCAAAGGCATATCACGACCTTCATAATACGTTGCCATATTATCCTGCATCATTCGCCGATCAGGACGAAGAAAAGCTTCACGAATGGCTGAGGCAGCAGCGTGGCCGAAGAAAAACCGGAAAGCTGAACCAAGAGCAAATAGAAGCATTGAATGCCATCGGTATGAATTGGCTCAACAGTAAAGAACAAGCCTGGGAAAACGGTTTTGCCGCCGCCTCAAAATATTACGAAGAAAATGGAAATCTAAGCGTGGCTGCTACATACTCCATGCAGGATGGCTACCCGCT
>CAVBHI010000196.1:0-4253 GCA_963595115.1 bacterium | reverse complement strand
AACCTTTCTGCACTGTATTACACTTTGGCAGATAGCATCTACCTGCTTGCGGGTTAGCTCCGGATACAGCGGCAGTGTCAGTACACGGCGGCTTAACCACATTGCCCGCGGTGTCTCTGCCTTTGCAAATCGGTTATGATAACATGGCTGTTGACTTGTCAGCGGATAGAAATACCGGCGTGTGCATATTCCCTTCTGATTTAATTGCGCGGCAACCTCATCCCGATTGCATCCGAACGCCGTTTCTTCCACCACAATCGGGAAATACGCATATCCACTGTGCACGCCCGACTGCACCGGATTCAAACGCAGCCCGCAGACGTCGGAAAGACGTTCACGATATTGTCGGGCGATTTCACCTCGGCAGGCAATCCACTCGTCCACATGGCGCAAATTACAAATGCCCATTGCGGCACATAGCTCGTTCATCTTTGCATTTGTTCCGATGGATACAGCCTCTTCCCGCCCCTGTAGACCAAAATTTCGTCTCTGCCGAATCTGTTCCCCAAGCGCGGAGTCGGAAAAACACACCGCGCCGCCTTCGACGCTGTGAAACACCTTGGTCGCATGAAAGCTAAAGCAGGATGCGTCCCCAAATGTTCCGATTCCTCGTCCGTTTACCTTCACACCAAATGTGTGTGCCGCATCATAAATGACCTTGAGATGATGCTTTTCCGCAATGCGCTGTATATGTTCCACATCGCACACATTCCCATAGACATGAACCGGAACAATCGCCGAGGTACGCTCCGTAATATGCCGTTCGATATCATCCGGATCAATGGTAAAATCGTCTTCTTTGACATCGCAAAATACCGGTGTCAACCCACTGCGTATAATTGCCTGCGTAGTAGAAGCAAATGTAAATGGCGTCGTAATGACCTCTCCTGTCAGCTGCATCGCCTGTAACGTCATCTCCAGTGCCATATGTCCGTTGACCAGCAGTTCTACATCCGATACGCCCAGATACGCACGCAGTCCCGCCCGAAGCTGCTCATGCTTCTCTCCCGTATTCGTCAGCCAGCGCGTATCCCACAACGAACGAATTTCTTCCATATATTCTTCCATCGGCGGCATTGCAGAACGCGTCACCCATATCTCTTCCATTGCTTGTTCTCCTAATCCACCACTCATTGCTTACGCGTTATCAGGTCTCGTACTGTATCCAACAAATATCGCGCAATCTCCAACCGCAGTATCCGCGAGCCTGCCGCATAAACACCAACACCGACCGCCCCCTGTACCAGCAGAATCGGCACATCTCCAAAGGGAAGCCGTCCAACCAGATACACCAGCACGCCCATCAGCAGATTCAGCAGCAAAATCGGCGTTAAATCCCGCATCTGCGCCCAAAATCCATAGCCAATCAGCCGATGATTCGGGCGTGCATTGATATACAGGCTGAGCGCTGTGACAATGCACATGACTTGCATCATTGCCAAAACACCAAAGGGAATGGCAAGTGCCATTGCCGCCAATGACAACGCCTGCTTGATTACCTCAAGGCGCAGATACAAGCCGCTGTGCCCCAACGCCTGAATCACCTGCAAATTCGCTGTATGCAGCAGATAAAATGCGCAGACAAAGCACCATAGCTGCAAAAACGGCGTCATAGAAATCCATTTTTCCGTAAACAGCACACGGATTAACGGGCGGGCACACACGCCGATTCCCACCATACACGGGATAATACAGTATGCACTCACCTGAATCGACTGCTGCAAAATTCGGCGCACACGCTTGACCTGATCCTGCTCCTCCGCAAGCACTGGAAACAGCACACTCTGTACTGCCGTCTGAATATTTTGAATCACAAAGAACGGAACGCTTTTTCCTTTATCATAATATGCGAGAGAATCCGCCGAATACAGTTTTCCAATTAGTAGACCCGAAAGATTCGCCGTCAAAGAATCCAGAAGCGAGGAGCATAAAATCTTACTTCCGTAACCAAACATCGGCTTGAGACGAGTCAACGAAAACTCCCGCGTCGGATACCAGCGAACCGTCACCCACAGAACGATCGTATCAACCGCTTGATTGACCAACCGCTGTGCAATCAGTGCCCACACACCAAATCCCATCGCAGCCATGGCGACGCCGATTATGGCAGAAGCCATTGTTCCGCTCAGCGTTGCATAAAAGTATTTGCGAAACTGCATCCGCTTAGATACCACTGCCGTCTGTACGCCGTTGACACCGCCAAGTACCAGCGTCAGGGAAAGCACACGGATATAGGATGTCAGCTCCGGTCGCTGGTAAAATTGCGCAATCAGCGGCGCTGCCAGCAGCATTCCGAGATACAATACGATTCCAAGCGCTACATTGCAGTAAAATACCGTTGAAAAGTCCAGTTGATCCGCATTCTTTTTTTGGATCAGTGCATTTTTCAGTCCGCTGTCTACAAAAAGGTTCAAAGCCGCCGTAAATACGGTAATCAGTGCGACAACGCCGTACATCTCCGGCAAAAGCAAACGGGCTAGAATCAACGAAACCATAAAGGAAACACCCTGTGCACCGCACCGTTCCGCAAATCGCCATAGCATATTCGCAATTACCGTTCGTTTTTTCATCTTTCCATCCATTTACCTGTTTGTCTTATTTTCCACCATCGGCGCAGCCGCAGCAAACGCTGCATCCAAGCAAATTGCTGCCGGTCAAACAGCTGGTACAGTAAGCGAATCCACAGACTTCCGTCTATGCGCTCTGTCAACTGCCGTGCCTGCTGGTACAGCGGTGAGGAATGAACCTCCTGACAAACAGAATAAATCTGCTCCTTTGAAAAGCGACCGGACAGCACCAAATCCGACCACAAGACGGTTAGCGAACGACAATACCGGCTAAAAAATGCCCGTTTCGTTTCTTCGTCATCCAGCTTTTCCGCACACAGGAACTCCAGTACGCGCCGATTCACCTGCTGCAAATCATCGACGTACTGTATCTGACAATTATGTCCCATTCCATTCTGGTTGACGCGGTAGTAATACAACGGATGCGCCACATAGCAAAACCGCTGCGCCCGCCGAAAAATCGGCAGCAGCTGCAATTTGTCCTCGCCATTGATATGACGCTGATACAGCGGATCGGCTTCCTCCTCCGTTCCAATCAGCTCACGTCGGATCAGCTTGTCCCACAGATGGTTTCTCTCCACCGACACCGCAAAATGACGGCACAGCTCCATCCGAGCTTCCCCGCAAAACACACTCCCATCCGTGTATTGCTCCATACTGCATCTCTGCTCTGTCCCATCGTCGCATACCCGCATGAAGTCAAACAGCACCACGTCGCTCTGTGTTTGTTCTGCCGCTGTCACCACCTCTTCCAGCAGGCGCGGCGCGATCCAATCATCCGAGTCCACACACAATACAAACTGTCCGCGTGCCTCATGGAACAGCCGCCGCCGTGTGCGCAGCAAGCCTTCGTTTTCCTTGTGAATCACCCGCATCTGCGAATAGTGCTCAGCATAGCGGTCGCAAATTCTGCCGCTCTGATCCGTAGAGCCATCGTCACACAAAATCACTTCAAAATCCCGATAGGTTTGTGCCAAAATGGACTCCAGACATTGCTCCAAATAGGATTCCACATTGTACACTGGAACCAGTAGGCTGACCATCGGATAGTGGGAATCCCCCTTGTTTTGTTCCATCCTTACTCCCTTAATCTCTTTTTTCCTGTACGCAGCATCCGATACATCTGATACGCCAAACCGCCGTGCTGTTTCAGCCACAGCTTCACGCGGTATCTCCGAGGATGGGTCAAATATAGCGACCGAAATGCGCCGCGCCGCAGCTGCTCGTATTGCCCATTTTGCTCTGCCAAATCATACTGCGTTCGCTGTACCACCGCCTGTATTTCCTCCGTGTATTGATGCGCAGAATATTCCTCCAGGATTTCCATCATCCGAAGAATCGCTTCATCCTTTTGTATTCGGCTCTCAACCGAAATCGCCTGCCATTCGCTCCAGGAGCCCGGTGTACGAAAGCGATACACGGACATCACGGTGTCAAAATATCGAATTTTTCCCGCTAGTCCCAATGCAACATTGACACAATAATCTCCAAATTGGGTAATCTCCTGAAACGCCTTTGGCAAACGAAAGCGGCTGCGCATCACGAGGGAACTGGAATGATAACACGCGTTGCCGCCCTGCAGCAGCTCTGAAAACGTCACATCGCGATCTCCATCGGTCGGGAATAGAATTTTGCTGCGTCCGCTTCCATATTTCAGCCGCCGCGTATTGTGCACACACGCAATAT
>CAVBHI010000195.1:0-4037 GCA_963595115.1 bacterium | reverse complement strand
AAAAGGCTGATGCCAAAACGTATGCGCAATGTTGCCGGTAAGGAAAAGCAGAAAGCTGGAGGTGAATTATAATTCTTATTCACCATTGCGAAAAGGAAAGGAGAAAGAAAAACACTTATGAGGTACGAAACTAGTATTCCAGTGGAAGAGGTTGCTCGCTGTCTGCTCTGTGACCATGCAACCTGTACGCAGAGCTGTCCCTCGCGCTTAGATCCCGCAGGGCTTTTGCGCTCCCTACGCTTTCAAAACCCGTTCGGCGCAGCAGCAAAGCTCCCCAAAGATCTTCCCTGTCCGCAATGCAACGCTCCATGTGAACGCTCCTGCGTCCAAAAGGAAAATCCCATACACATCCGGCACGTACTAACCGCACTGTACCAAGACAGCAAGGCGTGGGAAGCGCTTCCAGAAACTCCCGTTGACCTCTCGTGCAACTTTCTTGGTGTACATCTGGAAAATCCGTTCTTATTGTCCTCATCCGTCGTGGCGAGTACCTACGAAAAGATTGCCCGCGCATTTGAAATGGGCTGGAGCGGCGCATGCTTCAAAACACTCTGTGATTTTATTCCGCGTGAGGCATCACCGCGCTACTCCTCCCTCCCCGCAGAACACGGTTTCTATGGTTTTAAGAACATCGAACAGCTCTCCTGCAATGGCTTGCAGGCGGATTTGGACGTCATCCGCCGTCTGAAGCAGGATTATCCCAATAAGGTCATTCTCGCCTCTATCATGGGACGAAACGATGAGGAATGGGAACGGTTGGCGCGCATGGCGCAAGATGCCGGTGCAGATATCATTGAATGCAACTTCTCCTGCCCCAACATGGAGCAGGATGGTCTCGGCATTGACATTGGACAGAGCACCGTGGCGGTTGCTCGCTGTACCAGAGCCGCACGACGCGGCTGTACGATTCCATTACTGGCGAAGCTTACGCCAAACGTTGCTGATATGCGCCCGTTTGCGCGGGCAGCAATAGACAACGGTGCCGATGGCATCGCCGCCATCAACACTGTGAAGAGTCTCATGGGCATGAACTTTGACACCTATGCAACCGAACCCTCTGTGCAGGGTCTGTCCGGTATCGGCGGCTATTCCGGTCGGGCAGTAAAGCCCATCGCCCTGCGATTCATTTGGGAAATGGCTTCCGATCCTCAACTCCACCATATTCCAATTAGCGGCATGGGCGGCATTGACACATGGCACGATGCCATAGAATTCCTGCTGCTAGGCGCCAATCATGTTCAGATTACCACATCCGTTATGCAATACGGAGCGCGTATCATTGACGATCTCATTGATGGTCTTACTTGGTATCTGCGAGAAAAGGCGTTGCCGCGGCTGTCCGATCTGCACGGACTCGGCGTGGAAAACGTAACGGAGCTGGATGCACTGAATCGGCAAACCAAGCTTCTGCCGCGTTTTAATCGCCAAAAATGCTTGGGCTGCGGACGCTGTGCACTCTCCTGTCGCGATGGAGGTCACGAGGCGCTGCGCATGTCAAACGGTAGACCAATTATGAATCCGCGCGTCTGCGTTGGATGTCATCTGTGCGTGCTCGTCTGTCCCGCCAAGGCAATCAGCCCATACGGTAAGCGGATTGATCTCTAAAAACAAATAGAGGGCAGGTTCTCGTGATGGTAAAAAACATCGTTGAGAGCCTGCCCCATTTGTTTCTCGTTTTTCTTGCGCTGACTTATCATCCACAAATTATAACGCATCTGCGTTATTCATGTCGATTGCCTGCAAAGCAAGCATAGGATTCCGTCTGCCGACTTATTGCTCAATCTTCAGGATATCCGCAAAGCCGGTCATCTCAAGGACTTCCAGCACCGATTCACAAACACCGGTCAACTTCATGGAACCAACCTTACCCATCTTCTTCTGCGCGGCAAGCAACACGCGCAGACCAGCCGATGAAACATATGTAACCTCTTTCATATCCAAGGTCAAATCCGTAATCTCTTCCGGCAGCGCATGAACTGCTTTCTCAAATTCCGGTGAGGTAATGGTATCAAGCCGTCCCTCAATGTGCAGAACCATCGTCTTGCTGTTTTGTTCGTTCGTGATTGTCATTTTCGCCATTCCTCTCCAATTTTTTCGTCATGGTTAATTTGTTCTCTCCGTTTTCACAGGAATAGACAACGGAGTTCATGGTTTTCTTGATAATAAAGATGCCAAGCCCGCCAATTTCCCGCTGCTCCGCCGGAAGCGTAATATCCGGATCGACCCGTTCCAGAGGATTAAACGGGATGCCGGTATCGGAAACAACGAAGGTTGCAACATCAGTCTTATCATCAATGCCAATTGCGACTTTTGCCGTTCCGCTTCCGTCCGGATAGGCATAGTGCGCGATATTCACGAAAATTTCCTCCATCGCCACACAGATAGCATCCTGCATCTTGCTCGAACAACCGGATTTTTCAAGCTCGCCTCCCACAAAGTCAAGCATTTTTGCAATATTTTCTTCCTTCGCCTCAAACGTCCGTTCTACCATTCTTTCTCCCTTAAAGTCCAGAAGCAGCATGGTAGTATCGTCAAACTGTGGCGCAGTACCCGCAAATGCCTTCAGGTCAACCTGAAGCTCTTGGAGCAGCTCGGTTGCGTCGCACGATAAATGGCTGTTCAAAAACGCTTTCAGCCGCTCTTCGCCATACAGCCGCTCTTGCGCATCCGTTGTTTCCGTAACGCCATCCGTATAAAGAAACATACGATCATCCGGCTTGATAAGCAGTGTTTTCTGTCGATACTCCATGTTGTCCATGCCCGCCAGAACAAAGCCGGTTCTTTCGCGCAGATATTCAAATCCTCCATCCGCTCTCTTTATAAGCGGTGGATTGTGCCCTGCATTCACATAGGTCAACGTACCATTTGAGATCTCCAGCACACCCATCCATGCCGTCACAAAGAGACCTGCATCATTGCCATCGCAAAGAATCCGGTTGACCGTCGTAAAGACTTCCGCAGGCTGCATTCCCGTCTGGGTATAATTCTTGATCAGCGTCTTGGTGATGACCATAAACAGCGCTGCCGGAACGCCCTTGCCGGAAACATCTGCCACAATAATGGCGAGTCGATCTTCTCCAACCATAAAAAAGTCATAGAAATCGCCGCCAACCTCTTTGGCAGGATGCATGATGGCATACACATCGAATTCACTGTGTTCCGGAAAGGGAGGGAAAATGCTTGGCAGCATATGCGCCTGAATGTCCGACGCCAATGTCAGTTCCGCATTGATACGCTCTTTTTCCGCCATAACGCTTTGTAGATTTTCCACGTATTTTCCCAAATCCCGCACCATGGAAATATACGAGCGTGCCAGCTCACCCACCTCGGTAGAGTCCTTGGCGTAGACCCCGCACGCATCTATCATCCTCTCGCGCTCCGCATCGGTTACGCGCTTTGCATAGTAGCTTCCAACAATCTGCGTGAGCTGTTCGATTGGGCGAGAGATTCTCCGCTCTGTAAAGCACATAAATCCGATCGAGAGTGCAAAATACGTGTTCATTGCCAGTGTCTCAAACAAATAGATCCTGCTCCATATGCCAACGCTGCTGGTTGCTCCGAGCTTGTCTGTCAGATAGACCGATGTGCCCACCAGCACGCAAATACAAAGACCGGTAATCAACGTGTTAAGAATGATACGTTCATTCATAGAAAAATGAATGATACGTTCTTCATTCCCGATCTTCATATTTTCGATTTGCATCTGAAGCAAATGTCCGAGAATCAAAAGCGGTGCGCCAAACAGAAGTCCGGAATCAAAGCTGTTGACAAAAACAAAAAAATTATCAAGCGAAATAATGTCCGTGACATCATAGGCATGATTCAAAATACTTGTGCAAATAACGGTCAGCAACGCATTAAAAACCAACAGCACGCAGAACTTCAAAATTCTCGCAACACTGTCAAGCCGGAATTCCTTTCCGCCGCGTTCACGATTGAGCTTTTTCCAGACGAAATAAGCACTCATCGCGTATAGAATCTGCAACAGGCTATTGAGCACGGCATAGAAAACCTCATACCCTGCCATCAAGTCGCAG
>CAVBHI010000194.1:0-3019 GCA_963595115.1 bacterium | reverse complement strand
ACCGCACGCGACAGCGCACCGTCCGAGCGTCCCGTCACCTTGATGACCTCATAGCTCAATCCGATAACAATCGGCAGGAGAATCACACGAAGCAGCAGGCGAAGCAGCGTTCCCTGCACACTGATTAACGAAAATACCAGAATACTGATAATCATAATAACAAACAAAAAGCTGGTGCCGCAGCGCGGATGAAAGCGTCCTTGACGGCGCACATTTTCCACCGTCAGCTCCAGCCCCTTTTCATAGCAGAAAATCGTTTTATGCTCCGCTCCGTGGTACTCATAGGTGCGGCGAATGTCCTTCATGAACGACACAAGCCACATATACAGCACAAAGAGAACAATGCGTACAACGCCTTCCGCCAGATTTGCCGCCATGTGCGGTACGCGCTCCGGCAGAAGCTCCGCCAAAAAAGCCGGAAGCAGGACAAACAACCCCACCGCAATGGCAACTCCCAGCACAATGGACAGCACATAGATGGCTTTTTCAATTTTCGATTGTCCAAAGGTTTTTTCCAGCCACAGCTCAAAGCGGCTCGGTTCATAGTCCTCCTCGTCTTCCTCCAGGAAGCGGGAAGAAAACTCAATCGCTTGAAAGCCCTCCCCCAGCTGTACGATCATATTCAAAAACCCCCGCAGTACCGGAAGTCCTGCGATAGGATAACGATCCTTGAGCAGGTGAGTTTCCTTCTCCTCGGTCACAATCGTTCCATCTGGCTTTCGCACCGCAATACAGGTTTTTTTTGGTCCCTTCATCATGATACCCTCCAGCACCGCTTGTCCGCCAATGCTGGTTTTATGAAGCACCTTTTCATTGCTCACTCGTAGAATCCTCCGTTCCCTCCGTGTCTGTTGCAGACTCCGTCGGCTCTATCTTGTTTTCCATTGCAGCATCTGCCTTTGGTTCTATTTTTTTCTCCGGCTCTGTCAGCTGCGGCGGTTCTTTTGCAGAAATCGGCGCGACATCCGCAATCGGCAGTGAAATCGTCACGCATGTGCCTTCCCCCTGTTTGCTCTCAATCTTGAGTATGCCGTTGTGCATACGCACAATTTCATCGGTAATCGCCAAGCCAATACCGCTTCCGCGCTGCTTTGAGCTGCCCTTATAGAACTTCTCTTTGACAAATGGAAGCTCGTCTGCCGGAATGCCGACACCCCAATCTCGTACCTTGACTTGTACCGTATAGCTGTCCCGTTCCAACAGAATCTGAATCTTTCCACCGCTCTTTCCATATTTTGCGGCATTGTCAATAATATTCAGGAACACCTGCTTCATACGGTGTCGGTCGCCATTGACCATACACATATCGTCCGGGATTTCATACTCCAGCGCAATATTTTCCTTGTCCAGCATGTTTTGATACATGTACGTCGCCTCATATAGCTCCGCACCGACATCAAACAGCTCCATATTCAGCTTCAGTCGTCCGGTTTCCAGACGAGTAAACTCCAGCAGCTCTTCTACCATCTGGGTCAGACGGCGGCTTTCCTTTTGAATAATATTCAAGCCGAGCAAGACCTCTTCCGGATCCGTCGCTCCACCTGCAATCAGAGTATCGCTCCAACCGCCGATCGCCGTCAGCGGTGTGCGCAGCTCATGCGATACCGAGGACAGGAAATCGTTCTTCATACGCTCTGCCCGACCAATTTCCTCGGACATCTGGTTAATGGTATCGCATAAGTCGCCGATCTCGTCATCGTGTATCTTTTGCAGACGCATACCATAACGTCCAGCCGAAATTTCCTTGGCAATAATGTTGATCTTTTTCACCGGCTCAACGATCGACTTCATAAAATAGCGGTTGGAAACAACAATCGTTGCCGCAAAGGCACAGCCAACCAGCAGACACGCCAATACAATCATTGCAATCTGCTTTTGAATCTTTGCGGTCGATGAAATATAGCGCACAGCGCCGATCAAGTCGCCGTTGTTGTCGTACAGCGGTGCGGAAACAGACATAACATTTTCACCGGATGTCTTATCTTTTCCCGTCCAAATGGTCGTGGTGTCGTTGCTCAGACATTGCTGCACATCCTTTGTGCCCGGCTTGCTTCCCGACTGGCTAAACGAGGAGGACGATGCAAAAATCCGACCGGTACGCGAGATAATTTGAATTTCCAGCTTATCCTTCTCTTCGTTGCCTGCAACCAGTGATTGTCCCGCCGCCATAAACTGCTCGTTGTTCTCATTCATAAACCGGTTGAGAAAGCTCGCTGTCTGTGTCGCGCGGCTGAGTAAATTTTCACTCATCGCGTTGTAATAATAGCTCGCTGCAATCATCGCAACAAAAATTGTGATGATCGCCAGCAAGGCAGAAATAAAGCTCAGCGAGTTCACCATCCAGCGTCCGCGCAGTCCGGCACGTCCGCGCTGAACAAAGATTTCCTTTGCTCCATGTTCGGATGCTTTTTTTCGGAATTCTCGTGAAAGGTCAGGCAGTTCCCTTGTATCTGCCGTTACTTTTTTATCCATAACTCCATGTTATCCTTCCCACATATAGCCGTAGCCACGCACTGTGATAATGTACTTCGGCGACCCTGGATCATCCTCCACCTTAATGCGAAGCCGACGAATGTTGACGTCAACAATTTTCAGTTCGCCGGAATAATCCCGTCCCCATACCATGGAAAGCAGCTCTTCTCGATCCAATGCGCGTCCCTTGTTTTGTAAAAATGCCTTCATCAGCGCAAATTCCACCTGCGTCAGATCCACACGGCGATCATTTTTACGCAGCTCCCGTGCGCGAAGATCCAGACAAAACGGACCGCTCTGAATCTCCTCCGGCGAGGCATTACGGAAGCCCAGGCGGCGAACCAGCGCATCAACCCGCGCTGTCAGCTCTGCCACCGAGAACGGCTTTGTGACATAATCATCCGCTCCCGTCATCAACCCAGTTACCTTATCGGATTCCTGTACACGCGCCGTCAACATAATAATGCCGCCCTCATAGCCCTCTGCACGCAATGTTCGGCAAACCTCATATCCGTCAATACCCGGCAACATGACATCCAGAATACAC
>CAVBHI010000193.1:0-2135 GCA_963595115.1 bacterium | reverse complement strand
ATTATACACTATTTTTTCTCCAGTGCGCGGACAAATTGCGTCTTCGGCGGAAATATGCTATACTGTTGCCACAACACCGACAAGGAGAACGACCATGCAGTGGAACACCGACCCGACAACGAAGCGCATTGACTGTGCCGCCGCCGACTTGATCGACGAGCTGTGCGCACAGCCGCTCCCTGCCCCCTGCCGCCGCACCGGACAGCAGCTGTGGGACTGGCTCACCAAGCAGTATCCGGTCGAGCCGCTTCCGCCAGAGCATCCCGCCTATGCCCAAACAGCGTTGTCCACGCTGGAGCTATATTGTCCGGACGAGGCTTCTTATCTCCCGTCCGCTCTAGAGCAGCGAGCGGAAGCCGCTCTACTACGCGCACCGGATTTGCAGCTGCGCTGCGTCCGGCTTTGTCAAAAAGGTACGGCTCTTCCTCTCTATGAAGAGCAGGAGCGCGAGTGGAATCGCCGCACCGCAAGCAGTGGATTGCCGTGGACACCACAGCCCATTGTCATCTGTCTGGAGCTGATACACAGCTACCGGTTGGTCATCGGCTCGCAAACGTTGGCGGACGAACTGACCGTCGCGCACGGTATTTCCCAAGAGGATCTTGATGACCGTTCGCCGGAGCTGCTTGCCTATCTGCGTGCACGACACGCCTTAGCCCGATAAAATGCAAGGGTGTCTCATAGTTTTTTGAATTTTTTTTATTCTTCTATTGCATTTTCCTTAAAAAAGAGTATACTGTTCTTAGTTGTTCTCTTACCTTTAATAATTAGAAAGGTGAGGATACGCTCCCCTTTCGGATGATTTGCTTCTCCGATTGGGCAATTTTCATAATGTGACTGCAAGGATGCAGGTCTACCTTTGGTAGGCTTGCGTCCTTTTTTGTTTTCACATCCCAATTCCTTGTCAAATATGATTCTACGATAAAGAGAGGCATGATCTTATGGACACTATTTCCCTCCCAAAGGCATACGTTGATGCCGTTGCCGACTGTGCTGCACACATCGGTCAATCTGTTACCTTCCGCGGAACCATTCACCGCGTCCGCGACATGTCGGACTTTTCCTTTATCATCCTGCGTGTTGACCGCGGTCTGATTCAATGTCTGGTTTCCGGCGAGACGCTGGGCGGCATCGCCCGCGCTGATATCCGCGACGCTATGGTTGTCGAAGTTACCGGTGATGTGCGCGAAGAGCCACGTGCCGAAAACGGCTTCGAGGTCGTTTTGACTGCAATGACCATTCTGTCCGAGCCATTTGAACAGATGCCAATTCCGCTGAGTAAAAAATACATGGGTATCAATATGGATACCAGCCTAGACTATCGTCCGGTCACGCTCCGCCACCCGCGTATCAAGGCAATTTTCCGCATTCAGGCTGCCATTGCCGACGGCTTTGCGGATTATATGCGATCTCAGGGCTTTGTTCACATGACCTCTCCGAAAATTGTTGCCGCCGGCGCAGAGGGCGGCGCAAACATCTTCAAGCTGGATTATTTCGGACAGAAGGCATATCTGGCACAGTCTCCTCAGTTCTACAAGCAATATCTCGCTTGTGTTTACGGTCGTGTCTTTGAGGTCGGCGATGTATTCCGTGCCGAGCGTCATTCTACCTCCCGCCACCTGAACGAATACATGGGATTGGACTTTGAAATGGCGTATATTGATTCCATGCGCGATGTCATGGAGATGGAAACCGGTATGCTGAAATACGTCATGGACTTCCTACGCAAGGAATGCTCGCAGGAAATTGCCCTGCTGGGAGCAGACATTCCGACCATCACTACGATTCCATCCGTTACCTTTAAGGAAGCCAAGCAGATTATGCTGGATCAGTTCGGACACAAGTCCCACAACCGATTTGACTTGAATCCGGACGAAGAGCAGATGCTGTATGAATACTCCAAGCGTGAATTCGGCAGCGATTTTCTGTTTGTCACCCACTTCCCGTCCGCAAAGCGTCCGTTCTACGCCATGGACGATCCGGACGATCCGTCGGTTGCCTTCAGCTTTGATCTGCTGTTCCGCGGTCTGGAAATCACCACCGGTGGTCAGCGCATCAACGACTACTCCCAACAGCTCAATAAGTTGGAAGACCGCGGCATGGACGCGTCCCTGTTCGAGTCCTTCCTGCTTCTG
>CAVBHI010000192.1:0-9854 GCA_963595115.1 bacterium | reverse complement strand
GTGACCGGCGTGCTTCGCCAGGTGGGAAAGTATATGGAAACCGGTCCGGAGGCGATGCCGACGAGGGAACAGGAGCTGCGGAAATATGCGGAGGCGTTTGGGCGTGTACGCACTGCGGCGGCATGGAAGGATCACAGCGGGCGAATGCATTTTGAGCTGTCCGGCAGCTGTGTCAGCCGCATTATACAAAACCGAGAGGGATTTTTATCCGGTCTCAGTGCGCTTATGGAAACCAAGTTGATCGGTCCGGAGCAGGCGAATGCACCGGGCGGGACAAGCCTGCTGTTTCGCGAGGAAGAGCCGTATCGGATTTCGGTGGGCATCGGCGTAAAGACGCGGGAGGGCGAGGCGGCATCCGGCGACACGGTGAGCTGGATGACAACGGAGGACGGAACGGCATGCGTGGTGCTGTCGGATGGAATGGGCAGCGGGGCGCGGGCGGCGCAGGAATCGGCGGCGGTGGTGCGAATGACGGAACGCTTTTTAAAAGCGGGCATTGACGCGGTGGACGCAGTGCGGACGATCGGTCCGGCGCTCAAGCTGCGCACCCAAGGCAATGCGTTCGCGACGCTGGATGTGTGCACTGTGGATCTATTCACGGGAATGGCACAGTCGGTCAAGTGCGGAGCAGCACCGACCTACGTGCGCGTGGTGGACGGCGAGGGCGCGGTGCGCATTCGGAAAATTGTCTGCTCGACGCTTCCAGCGGGATTGGAGGAGTCCGGCGAGATGGATGTGACCAGGTTTCGCATGGCGTGCGGGGATGCGCTGGTGCTGTTGAGTGACGGCGTGCTGGACGCGGGCGGCAAGTCTGCCGTCTGGGTGGAGGAGCTGCTGGCGCAGAGCAAGCATCTGAGCGCGCGGGAGCTGGCGGCGCGGCTGGTGCTGGAGGCTTCGGCACGCGGCGCACCGGACGATATGACGGCGGCAGTGCTCTATTTGGACAAACGATAGCGAGCGTGTCTACGTTGAGAGATGTTCTTCATAAAAACAGGGACAGCTGTATGCGGTGGTATATGGCTGTCCCTTGTGAATATTGTGTAAAAATTTCAAAATCACTTAAAAGCGCTTGAAAAAACGCGTATACTGCGCTATTATGTGGACAAGAAGGGGAGGCTTGCATACATTGTGAGATGAATCGTTTTGTGATACCGGAGGACGAAGGAGGTCGAACGATTCGATGACAATTTCGGATGCAATGCAGATGTTTGATCGGTACGGTGTGGCGGTGCTGTTTGTGCTGGCACTGCTGGAGGCGATGAACTGTCCTGGTATGCCGGCGGGTGTGATTTTGCCGGCGGCGGGGATGCTGGCGGCGCAGACCGGCAGCTTCTATCGGGCGGTTGTGATCTATGCCGCCATGGTCATCGGCGCGATAATCGGATGTATGGCGCTGTACTGCGTCGGTGCGCTGGGCGGAACGGCGCTGGAGCACTGGATGAACAAGCACAGTGGAACACGAGCGGACAAGCTGGAGCACTATATCCGGCGCATCCACAACGGAAACTGGTGGACGATATTTGTCTGTCGGATGATTCCGGTCATTCGTACACTGGGGTCATTGTTTGCGGGAATTTCCCGTATGCCGATGCACAACTATGTGCTTGGCACGGCGGCTGGTGTTGCGGTGTACAATGCCATTGGCATTGGATTGGGCTATTTTGCTGGCTGGCTGTTTGTGTAAACACTAAGCGGAGGAAAAACGGACAAGGAGGAATGCGAGATGAAGCGATGGAGAAGCGGCCTTTGCGGTCTTGTGCTGGCAGCGGCAATGCTGCTGACAGCATGCGGAGGAGGAAATCAAACGGAGAAGATGTCCATCTCACCGGCGGAGCTGGACAATCAGGCGCAGAATGTCGCCGATAGCTTTGCAGGGGATACCAATCTGTTTCGCTATACCGTGAACGACAGTATTGAAACGTTGAGCATGACGGTATGGCATTATGAGGACGGCGCGTGGGAAAACTGTGGCGTCGGTGAAATGCCGATTACCAAGGTGCGTTCCGGCGGCATCGGAATCGCGGTGTCCGGAAAGAGATTCCGTACCGTGTTCTGTGATGCAAACTGGAAGCAAAATGCCTCGACGCTGACCGAGTTGGATTTTAATTCGACAAAGGAAATGGCGGCGTGCGCGTCGGAAGCAGAGTATTCGATGTCGAAGGAACAGGAAATTACTGCGAATCAGGAGATCCTTCTTTGGGCGAAGATTGGCGGAGAAGAAAGTGAGCTGAATTCCACGGATTTCCGCAAGAGCAAGTGCGAGGCGGGCGTTGCCGTGACGGCGACCTTCAAGGCGGCTCAAACGGATGCCGATGAACAGGGCAGCGTATAACGCCGCCGATACGACAATATCACAGCGTATAAATGCAGCGGAGGGTCGAGTCGGCCGCTCGGTCTTGCCGCTGCTTTTATAAATATATTTCACACAAATAGGAGATAACAAGAGATGAGACACAATGCAACTTTGATGTGCGGACTTAGCGTAGGTGCAGCGGTGCTGCTGGCAGCGTGCGGCGGATCGGCGCCGGACGGCGGTCAGGGCTCGGCACAGAACATGAAGATTTCGACGGAATCGCTGGGAGCGGAAGCTGTTCGCACGGCGGATCTGGACTGGAAGCAGTCGCATCTGTTCAACTATGCCGTTGACCAGAGCATCAGCTCGGTAACGGTAAAGGCTTGGCAGTATGAGGACGGCAAGTGGACCAAGGTCATGCAGACCAGCAATCGGATTGACGAGACGACGGGAACACAGGGTCGCTTGTCGGCGGAGTTTAAGGAGAACTTTGTCAACGTGCACTTTGTCACGAAGGGCATGGAGGTTTGGACTCCGGATCAGCAGGCAGAGACCGACGGGGTAGAGAGCAAGATCAACCAGTGCGCAGCACAGGATAAGTATGTCGTTTCGTCGGAAGAGGAAATCAAGGGCGATAAGGAGATTCCGCTGTGGATCTGGGTCGGCGCGAAGGACGGCGAAGCGGCGACCAACAGCAAGAATTTCCGCAAGAGCAAGTGCGACGAGGGCTTTGCGCTCACGGCGGAATTTGAAAAGGACAGCCTGAAGGCAAATACCGAGAGCAGCACGAACTCGTAATCGGCAGTTCCCCTGTTCGTGAGCGTTGAAAAGACGGCGCAATCGTGTTACAATAAGGCGATTCAACAAGAACAGGGAGTAGAGAAATGGCACAGCTGACAATCGGTACTGTTCCGGCAGACGGACGGTTTATTATGGCGCCGATGGCGGGCGTTACTGACCGCGCCTTTCGGCAGATCTGCCGTGAGTGCGGGGCAGCGCTCACGGTGAGTGAGATGATCTCAACGCGTGCGCTTCTGTTTCAGGACAAAAAAACCCGGCAGCTGCTGCGCCTTGCTCCCAATGAAGTACCCGGCTGGATTCAGATTTTTGGTCATGAGCCGGAGAGCATGGCGGAGGGAGCCGTCAAGGCGCTGGAGATCTCCGGTGCGGCGCTGCTGGATATCAACATGGGCTGTCCTGCCCCAAAAATTGTGCGGGGCGGCGACGGCAGCGCATTGATGCGGGATGTGCGTCAGGCGGCGGCGGTCATCCGTTCGGTCGTGGATGCGGTTTCTGTTCCGGTTACGGTGAAGTTCCGCAAGGGATGGGACGAGGAATCGGTCAACTACGTGGAGTTTGCGCGAATGGCACAGGACAGCGGAGCGGCGGCGGTGACGCTGCACGGGCGCACGCGGGCGCAGATGTACGCCGGAGAGGCGGATTGGGATGCGATTGCCCGCGTCAAGCAGGAACTGCACATTCCGGTGATTGCCAACGGCGATGTGGATTCGCCGGAGGACGCGCGGCGCATATTGGAGCACACAAAGGCGGATGGCGTCATGATCGGACGCGGTGCACTGGGCAATCCGTGGCTGTTTGCGCAGTGCCGCGCGATGGACGAGGGACGCGACATTCCGCCGATGCCCCCGCTGGAGGAGCGGCTGGAGACGGCGCGCCGACAGATTCTGCTGGCAAAGCAGAACAAGGGCGAGCACATTGCGATGCTGGAGGCGCGCAAGCATCTGGTTTGGTATCTGAAGGGAGTACGCGGGACGAAACGGCTCAAGGCGGTGATTTCGGCGATGACCTCGCTGGAACAGCTGGATGAGCTGATCGCACAGGCGTGCCGATTGGCAGGGAGCAAAAGCGATGGATGATAATCGAGTGGTGAATCGTCTGCTGGCGGGCGACAGCTCGGCGGTCGAGCGCATTGTCAATAAATATGATACGGCGGTATATCAATACTGTGTACAATTTTTGGGCAGTGCGCAGGAGGCAGAGGAAGCGGTGAGCGAGGTATTCGTCCGCCTGTTTTCTCAGCTGGGCGCGGATTCGGCAGAGACCTCGCTCAAGGAATGGATTATGCGCATCGCAGTGAGCGTCTGCAACGATTGGCAGAGGAAGCACCGGACGCGGCGCGCGGAAGCCGTGACGCTGGAGCAGCGAATACAACAGGCGTTACAGCGGCTGGTTCGTCAGCAGCGCGCACTGGTGCTGCTGCGCGACCTGAATGGACTGGACAACAAGACCATTGCCAACATCCTGGAGATGGACGAGACAATGGTACAGCAGAGGCTGGCGCGCGCACGAAGCAACCTGTGTGAATATGTCGTGCAGAGCGAGGTGCACGGCGCGGTGCGGCGTCTGCACGGCAAGCAGGAGCAGAAATACTACGAGCTGTGCAGTCGATATGTGGACGAATGCGTTACGGACGAGGAAAAAAAGGAGCTGCTGGATCACATCCAACAGAGCAGGACGTGCGCGGAGTATCTGGAAAACCTGACGCGAATCGGTCGTGAGCTGGAGCACCGGATGGACAGCGGAATGCCGGAGACGCTGAAGGAGGATGTCCTCAACGCGGTACAGCTGTATGCGGAACAGGCGCAGCAGGGTGTGCGCCGTCGGCGGCATATTCCGTTGTTTACGCTGCTTGCGGCGGCGTGTGTGTTTGTCCTGCTGGTGTGTAGCGGAACGCTTGGCGGATTGTTTGCCCGCTCGGACGATGTATACCGCGATGCGATTTTGTCCGGCAGTGCAGCAAAGGAGGATGTTTCGGTTGACCTCGCGTCGATTGACATTCCGGAAAAAGTAACGACCAATTCCTATGCCTTCGTGATTGCGGCGGTCGGCGATGGGCGAATGCCGGAGTTGACCAGCCAGGCGCAGCAGATCGGCACGAGCGGCGAGTCAACGACGGCGGCGTTCTATGAGGTGGACAGCGACGTGGGCGCGGTGGAGCGCCTGACCAAGACGCTGGAGAGCTTCGGTTATACCAGCGGGTCGATTTATGATGACCGCGTATCGGTTTCGGGCGATGCATCCACCGGATTGCTGATTGTCATCAATGATGCAAACTGAAGAACGACTCGGCGGCGTCTCGGCGGAAACGGGACGCCGCTTTTTTGCAGGATGCACGAAAGAAACAGCGAATAAACGTGCAAAACCGGAATAATGCAGAATAAATTTTGTTGACACAGGGCATGAATTATAGTAGAATATAAGAGCACTTGTGAGAACAGGTGAGCGATGAAACTGGAGATTGCTGCTTCGGCAGGTAACTTCGGTGGAGTAAGTCCGACAATCGGGCGGTTGAGACAACTGCTAACTTACCACGGCAAGTTCTTGTGTAAGCTCGGTATCGACGGCGTGTGCCGTGCGACCGACATCACGAACCACTACTGTGCAAATGAGCCGGAATGTAAAACCATAGGATTGTTTTGCCCGGTTTTTCTTATGCCTGAAAGTGATACACACGGAAGGGTTGCAGTATCTCTCCGAACGCGAGGACACATTATCGTTATTATAATGTAGTGTTCGAGGAGGAAAACACACAATGGCAAACGCAGAGAAAATCAGAATCAGACTGAAGGCGTATGATCACTCGCTGATCGACCAGGCTTCCGAGAAGATTGTTGAGAGCGCAAAGCGCACGGGTGCAAAGGTTTCCGGACCGATCCCGCTGCCGACCGAGCGTGAAATCGTCACCATTCTTCGCGCGGTACACAAGTACAAGGACAGCCGTGAGCAGTTCGAGCGCCGCACGCACAAGAGACTGATTGACATTGTCAACCCGGGACAGAAGACTGTAGAGACGCTCATGACTCTGGATCTTCCGGCTGGCGTTGAGATTGAGATTAAGCTTTAATTTTGCCTGAGCCGCATCGGCGGCAAGGTCAAGTTGGCTCAGCGGAAACCGCGCGCCAACCAATAACCTACAAGGAGGAAACATCAAATGCAAAAGGCAATTATCGGCAAGAAAATTGGTATGACCCAGATTTTCGATGCTGACGGCAAGGTAATTCCGGTTACCGTAATCGAAGCTGGCCCGTGCTCTGTAACTCAGCTCAAGACTGAGGAGAAGGAAGGCTACAACGCAGTTCAGCTCGGTTTCGCCGACGTAGCAGAGCGCAAGCTCAACAAGCCGCAGCTCGGTCACCTGAAGAAGGCTGGCGAGGCGGTCAAGAAGTATCTGAAGGAATTCCGTCTGGACGACTGCTCCGCATACTCGCTGGGCGACGTTCTGAAGGCAGACGTATTCGCCGAGGGCGACTGCGTTGACATCACGGGCATCAGCAAGGGCAAGGGCTATGCCGGCGTTATCAAGCGCTTCGGCGCACACCGCGGTCCGATGAGCCATGGTGCCGGCCCGATGCACAGACATCAGGGCTCCATGGGTTCCTGCTCCGATCCGTCCCGTGTATTCAAGGGCAAGATGATGCCGGGTCAGATGGGCAACGAGCAGGTTACGGTACAGAATCTTGACGTTGTCAAGGTTGATCCGGAACTGAACATGATCGCCGTTCGCGGCGCCGTCCCGGGACCGAAGGGCGGAATCGTGTTCCTCAAGAACACTGTTAAGAACGCCTAAGGAAAGGGAAGGAGGATAAATCATGCCTAATGTAGCAGTTTATGATATGACCGGCGCTAAGACCGGCGAAATGGAACTGAGCGCAGCCGTATTTGGTATCGAGCCGAATGAAGTTGTTCTGCACGCAGCGGTTAAGAACTATCTGGCAAACCAGAGACAGGGCACTCAGTCCACCCTGACCCGCACTGAGGTTAAGGGCGGCGGCGCAAAGCCGTGGAGACAGAAGGGCACCGGTCGTGCTCGTCAGGGCTCCATCCGCGCTCCGCAGTGGACCAAGGGCGGCATCGCACTCGGCCCGAAGCCGAGATCCTACAACTACTCGCTCAACAAGAAGACCAAGCGTCTGGCAATGCGCTCTGCGCTGTCGGCAAAGGCACAGGCTGGCGAGATTGTTGTCGTTGACAATCTGGATCTGGGCGAGATCAAGACCAAGAACTTCGTTGCATTCCTGAAGAATGCCGAGTGCGCAGGCAAGAGCCTGGTCGTTACTCCGGAAGTTCGCGTCAACGTGGTTAAGTCCGCAGCAAACATTCCGGGCGTACGCACCACGCTGGTAAGCACGCTGAATGTATACGACATCCTGAATGCTGACAAGTTCATCATTGACAAGGCTGCCGTAGCGAAGCTTGAGGAGGTGTACGCATAATGAAGTCTGCATACGATATTATCAAGAGACCGGTTATCACCGAGCGCTCGATGTCCGGCATTGCGGACAACCAGTATGTGTTCGAGGTTGAGACCTCTGCAAACAAGGTAGAGATCAAGAAGGCTATCGAAACCATCTTCGGTGTCAAGGTCGCTTCCGTCAACACCATCAAGCTTCCGGGCAAGTGGAAGAGAATGGGTGTCCATACCGGCAAGACCCCGGCCAAGAAGAAGGCAATTGTCACCCTGACCGCCGATTCCAAGCCGATCGAGATCTTCGAGGGTATGATCTAATCCCGATCGAGGGAACCAACACAGAGTGACGTTACCGTCACAACACCTTAAATTTTATCAAAGGAGTTGAATGAAATGCCGATAAAGACCTTTAATGCGTATACCCCGTCTCGCCGCAATATGAGCGTCGTTGACAACCGCGGTCTCTCTAAGGTCAAGCCGGAGAAGTCCCTTCTGGAAAAGAAGAAGAAGAATTCCGGTCGTAACAGCTATGGCAGAATCACCGTACGCCACCACGGCGGCGGCAACAAGCAGAAGTACAGAATCATTGATTTCAAGCGTGACAAGATGGACATGAACGCAAACGTTCTGACCATCGAGTACGATCCGAACCGTTCTGCAAACATCGCCCTCGTTCAGTACGAGGATGGCGAGAAGAGATATATCATCGCTCCGGCTGGTCTGTCCGTCGGCGACGTTGTCCTTTCCTCTACGGAAGCGGACATCAAGCCGGGCAACTGCCTGCCGCTGGAGAACATTCCGGTTGGTACTGTGATCCACAACATTGAGCTGTACCCGGGCAAGGGTGCACAGCTGGTTCGCTCCGCTGGCGGCGCGGCACAGCTGATGGCTAAGGAGAACGGCGTAGCTCTCGTTCGTCTGCCGTCCGGCGAGCTTCGTTATATCCGCCTGAACTGCAAGGCAACGATTGGTACCGTAGGCAACGAGGAGTACTCCAATCAGAAGCTGGGCAAGGCTGGTAAGTCGCGTCATCGCGGTATCCGCCCGACCGTCCGCGGTTCTGTTATGAACCCGTGTGATCACCCGCACGGCGGCGGCGAAGGCAAGTCTCCGATCGGTCGTCCGGGACCGGTTACTCCGTGGGGTAAGCCGGCGCTGGGATACAAGACCAGAAAGACCAAGAACCGCACTGACAAGCAGATTGTAAGACGCCGCAACGGTAAGTAAGAAAGGAGAACATAAACATGGGCAGAAGTGTTAAGAAGGGCCCTTTTGTGGCTCCTGAGCTTATCAAAAGGGTAGAAGCTATGAACGAAGCCGGTGAGAAGAAGGTTCTGAAGACCTGGTCGAGAGCCTCCACGATTTTCCCGCAGTTCGTAGGTCATACGATTGCCGTGCATGACGGCCGCAAGCACGTTCCGGTATACATTACCGAGGACATGGTAGGTCACAAGCTGGGCGAGTTCGTCCCGACCCGTACCTACAAGGGTCATGCTGGCAGCAAGACCTCCAACAACGGCAAGTAAGGCTGAAGGAGGATAAGAAAAACAATGGAAGCAAGAGCATATTTGAGAAATGTTCGCATTTCCCCGCGCAAGGTCAAGATTGTATGCGATCTGATTCGCGGCAAGGACGTGGCTACGGCAAATGCGATCATCATGAATACTCCTAAGGCTGCATCCGAGCTGCTGATCAAGCTTTTGAAGAGCGCCGTTGCAAACGCAGAGAACAACAACCATATGGACGTTGACAAGCTCTACGTTTCTGAAGTATTTGTTACTCCGGGACCGATTATGAAGCGTATTCGTCCGATGTCTCATGGACGTGCGTTCCGCATCCTGAAGAGAACATCTCACATCACGGTCGTACTCAAGGAAAAGGAATAAGCGAGGAGGTAGATTATGGGACAGAAAGTGAATCCGCACGGTCTCCGTGTAGGCGTAATCAAGGACTGGGACTCCCGTTGGTTTGCCAAGGACAGCGATTTTGGCGATCTCCTCGTTGAGGACCAGAGAATCCGCAATTATCTGAAGAAGACCCTGTACGCTGCCGGCGTTCCGACCATCGAGATCGAGCGCAGCAACGACAGAATCAAGATCTTCATTTCCTGTGCTCGTCCGGGTCTGGTAATCGGCAAGGGCGGCGCAGATATTGAGAAGCTGCGTCTGGAGATGGAAAAGATGCTGGGCAAGCCGGTATCTCTGAACATCATCGAGATCAAGAATCCGGACACCAACGCACAGCTGGTAGCCGAGAACATTGCTTCTCAGCTTGAGAAGAGAATCGCATTCCGCCGTGCAATGAAGCAGTGCATGGGTCGCGCAATGCGCATGGGTGCAAAGGGCATCAAGA
>CAVBHI010000191.1:0-4956 GCA_963595115.1 bacterium | reverse complement strand
TCAGCTTTTTGCCATGAAAACGATCCATCGGCACTTGGGTATCTGCGGCGACGATGATGCAATCTGCCGCCTCGATTTCCGCCGAAGTCAGGACATTCTTCGCGCCGCCGGAGCCGCGCGTTTCTACCTTAATAAAACAGTTCTTGGCTTTTGCCGCCTTTTCCAATGCCTCCGCTGCCATATAGGTATGGGCGATGCCGGTCGGACAGGCGGTGACGGCTAGAATGCGCACACGGGATTCCGATGCATCCATGCTGACTTCCTTATTCAGATCAGGACCTTCCTCATCGGCAGCGTCGATGATCTGCATGAATTCCTGAACGCTGGATGCGTTTTGCAGTTTTTTGGAGAAGTCCTCATCCATCAGCATGACGGACAGTTTGCTCAAGACATCCAGATGGATATTGTCCTTGGTGTTCGGCGCGGCAATCAGGAAGATCAGGTAGACTGGTTCGTCATCCATCGCTTCAAAATCCACACCGCCGTGGACAACCATTGCCGCCAATCCCGGCTTATCCACGAAGTCACCCTTGCCGTGCGGGATGGCGATGCCTTCGCCGACACCGGTTGTTCCTTCCTCCTCGCGGAGGAAAACCTGCTTTAGATAGGCTTCGGGGTCGTTGATCTTTTCGCTCTTGCACATCAGAGCGACAGCCTGTTCAATGGCTTCTTTTTTGCTCTTGGGCGAGGCGTTGATGTCGATGGAGCGCTCGTCCAGTAAATCGGTAATTCTCATACGCCATTCTCCTTTTTTGTGATAGTAAGTGATTGATAAATAGCTTCAATTTCCGGCTTTGTTGCCAGATTTTCCGAAAATGCACTTGCACTTCCGGAAGAGACGCCCATTTTGAAGGCGTGTTCATAATTCTGCGTGGTCTGGTATCCGGCAAGGAATCCGGCAACCATGGAATCGCCAGCACCGACACCGTTGACCAGTGTACCCTTGGGCGCAGGAGTTTGATAGACAGAGCCGTCCTCTGCCAGCAGCACCGCGCCCTCTCCTGCCATGGAGACCAGCACATTGCGTGCGCCCATGTCCTGCAGCTTCTTTGCATACGGCAGAACCTCATCGCGGGACGAGAGCGAGACGCCGAAAATCTCACCCAGCTCATGGTTGTTGGGCTTAATCAGGAATGGGTGATATTCCAGGACGTTGACCAGAAGATCCTGGGTAGCATCCACGGCAATGGTGATGCCGCGTCCATCCAGACGCTGGAGAATCGTGCGGTAGATGGAATCCGGCAGAGAATGCGGGATACTTCCTGCCAGCACCAGTGTGTCACCGGCTTGCAGCGTGTCCAGTTTATCCAGCAGCTGCTGGAGTGCCTGCTTGCTGATGTCCGGTCCCATGCCGTTGATTTCCGTGCCGTCCATCGTGCGCAGCTTCATGTTGATGCGCGAGATGCCGTGTTCAATCGGGATGAATTCGGCGTGAACGCCGGTTTCCTCCAGCAGGCGGTGGATTTCTGCGCCGGTGAATCCGGCGATAAAGCCCAGCGCACAGCTGTCGATGCCCAGATTGCGAAGGACAATGGAAACGTTAATGCCCTTGCCGCCGGGAAGCATCTGCTCGGCACAGGTTCGGTTGGTTCGATAAAGCCGGAAGTCATTGACATCTACAATGTAATCCAGCGATGGATTAAAAGTAACAGTATAAATCATAACAGCCCTCTTCTTGAATGAAAATGATTTGTTTTGATTGTATTTGAATTATACACCGTGTAACATCGGAAATCAATCGACATAGCACACAAAGATGCCGCTAAATTTTTGTAGCAAATCAATAAACACCAAAAGAATTCAAAAACAATCACAAAAGGTTTGCGCGATATGATTGGTTTTGTGCGTTGACGCAGTCGAAAATGTGTGCTTTAATAGCAGACAGAATACGGAAGGAGGTGCGCGTATGCAATCGGAAGAGCTGGATTGGCTGCAAGAGATGATGCGGCTGACCGGCGTGGAGTCGGAAGCGGAGGAAGAGGAATATCCGCCGCTGCTTCCGGGAATGCTGCTGCCGGAGGACGAGAAAGCGGAACAGGAGCGCCTGCTGCGCGAAAAATTCCGCTTGGCGGAGGAACAGACCATAGAGCTGACCCGACAGCAGCAGGCGCTGCATGACGAAGAAGCGTTGCCGGAGGATGGATTTTTACACGAAATATGCATTGAATCATGAGTATCCCCATGCTATAATCAAATTTACGAGTAAAACGATTGATTTGGTTGAGTAGGAGTTTTTATGGCACAAAACAGATACACGCGGCTGCTGTCCAACACGCTGATCTTTGCGATCGGAACGTTTTCCTCCAAGATTCTCGTGTTCCTTATGCTGCCGTTTTACACCAACATTCTGTCCACGACGGAATACGGTACGGTTGACGCGCTGGTCAACGCCGGTCAGCTGTTGATTCCGATCGCCTCGGCGGGAATCAATAACGCGGTCATTCGCTTTGGCCTGGAGGACAGCCGTGACCGGCGGACGGTCTTTTCCACCGGATTTTATACCATTGCGGTCTGCTTCTTTGTTGTCGCGTTGCTCTCGCCGCTGGCGGAATATATTTCATTTATGAACGGCTATGTCCTGCTGGTTCTGGCGTTTGTTCTGGCGTCGAATTTCCGTTCGCTGTGCATTCAGTTCGGCTTGAGCATGGGACACAGCAAGATGTATGCCGCCAATGGTATCGGCAATACCTTCCTGAACATCTTGCTGAATATCCTATTCCTCGCAGTATTCCGTTGGGGTATTGCCGGCTATCTGTTGGCGAATATCTGCTCGGATATTGTGATGGGCTTTGCGATGTTTCTTCCGCTGCGTCTGGATCGCTATCTGCTGCCGCCGCGCAGCGAGGCGATGGATCATTCGCTGGCGCGTGCGATGCGCCGCTACGCGCTGCCAACCATTCCGCAGACCATCTGTCAGTGGATTATCAACATGTCGGATCGCTATATGATTATCTTTTTCATCAGCGCGTCCGCCAACGGTCTGTATGCGGCGGCGAATAAAATTCCGAATGTCCTGCTGATTGTCGCCAATCTCTTTGCGGACGCATGGCAGATTTCCGCCGTCAAGGAAAGCGAGGAAAAGGAGCAGATTGCGTTTTACACGAAGGTTCTGGCGGCGTACTCGTCGATTGCATTTATCACCAGTTCGGGCATTATTCTGTTTTCCCGCTTTATTATGACCTTTATGGTCGCAAAGGATTACTTTATTGCGTGGAAATTTGTTCCGGTGCTGACGCTGGCAACAACCTTCGGTCTGCTGTCTACGTTTCTGGGCAGTGTATACATGCTCAAGCTGCGCACGCAGAATTCCATGGTGACAACGGTTATCTGCGCGGTACTCAATATTTCTCTGAATTTGATTTTGATTCCGCTGTTGGGACAAAACAGTGAGTTCATGGGCGCGATGGGCGCGGGTATTGCGACGATGATCAGTTATTTTGGTCTGTTCCTGATCCGTGCGTTTGATACACGGCGGTATCTCAAGATTCACTGGAACATTCCCAAGACGATGGTCAGCATTGCGATTCTGGTCGTGCAGATGGTCACGATGGTGCTGTCCGTTCCGCTGTGGCAGTTGTGGCAGGTTGGTCTGTTCGCCGCGCTGTTCTTTGTGAATGTACGCGAGATCTTGCAGTCGGTGCGCAAGGTGCTCCGTCGATAATTCGCCGCGAAGGGCACAAAAATCCGAAAAAATCTGCGAAACAGCTCTTGCGCCGCAAGGAAAAGAGTGTTATACTATAGCTGTTAGATTGGAAACTGAGGAGAGTGGGGCAACCCACTCTTTCTTATTGCTTCAAGTGCGGAGGGTAAAATGAACGCAAAAGAGCTGTGCAAACGCGTGACCGAGCTGTGTCAGCCGTTTGTGGAAGAGCTGGGCGTCACGCTGTGGGACGTCGAGTTTGAAAAAGAAGGCGGTCAATATATGCTGACCGTGACAATTGACCGAGAGGGACACACGGATATTGATGACTGCGAGAAGCTGTCGCGCGCACTTGACCCTCTGCTGGATGCTAGGGAGTTTTCGTCTCTGCCGCCATACACGCTGTGCGTTTCGTCGGCGGGCATTGCGCGGAAGCTCAAGCGACCGGAACACTTCGCGGCGTTTCTTGGCAGCGAGATTGAAGTTCGCTTTTACCGTCCGATTGGCGGAAGCAAGATGGCAGTCGGCGTACTGCGCGACTATGACGAGGGCAGAATCACGCTGGAGCAGGACGGAACGGTTACGATATTTGAGCCGAAGGACATTGCGGCAGTCAATCTTTGGGTGAGCGTATAAACAAAGGAAACGCGGATGCAAAAGCGGCATCCCGCACACAATAAGGAGTGAGTAGTAACATCATGAACGCAGAGTTTTTTGCAGCGCTGGAGCAGCTGGAAAAGGAAAAAGGCATTCCGGTTGAATATATGCTGGATCGCGTGTGTCAGGCACTGCTGACGGCATATAAAAAGGACAACGACGGACTGATCTGCGACAATATCTATTGCGAGCCGGATATGGAAAACCGCAATATTGTTATGTATGCGACCAAGGAGGTCGTCGATGAGGTGGAAGATCCGCTGACGGAAATTTCACTGGAGGACGCACAGCGGATTAGCCGCAAGGCATCGCTGGGCGACACGATGCGTGTGGATGTCGAGACGAAGAAGTTTGGACGCATTGCCGCGCAGGCAGCCAAGCAGGTCATCATTCAGGGCATCCGTGAGTCGGAGCGCGGAATGGTATTTAATGAATACAGCTCCAAGGAGCATGAGATTTTGTCGGCGGTGGTCAGCCGTGTTGACCCGCGCAACGGCAACGTCATTCTGAGTCTGGTCAGTGACGGCGAAAAGACCGAGGCGGTTTTGTCTACCACCGAGCAGGTTGCCGGAGAGACTCTGACCGAGGGACAGCGCATCAAGGTCTACGTAGTCGAGGTTCGCAAGGGAACGCGCGGTCCGCAGGTGCTGATTTCCCGC
>CAVBHI010000190.1:0-5386 GCA_963595115.1 bacterium | reverse complement strand
AACTCATAGCGATCCATGCGTTCGCCGCGAATCGCGTTGAAAAATGCATCGATCGGTCCGTTGCCATCGCCGGTCACTTCAAAGATGGTGTCCTTGTGCTGGAGCTTGCCGTAAAAATGCGAGTGTGCCACGCCATCCTGTACATCCGCGTTGAGCTTGTTGCCGAGCAGGCGGTACGGACCATCCACGGACAGATACTCCTTCTGAAACAGATCATAGATGATTTCCGGCTTTAACTCAACACCCTCTTTATCGGACTCATGCTGTACGACTTCACCAAACTCGGCGTGCATTGCCTTAGGCATATCAAAACCAAATTTGTGGTTCATGATAAAAGCGGCGCCGCCCTTGCCGGACTGCGAGTTGATGCGAACCGGCTCATAAGCGCGTCCGAGATCCTCCGGATTGATCGGCAGATACGGAACCATCCACTTGGGCGTTTGCTTCTCCTGCATGTAGTTGAAGCCCTTGTTGATGGCATCCTGATGGCTGCCGGAAAAGGCGGTAAAGACCAAATCGCCAGCATACGGCTGACGCTCTGGTACTTTCATCTTCGTGCAGCGCTCGTACATGGAAATGACGCGATCCATATGGCTGAAGTCCAGCTCTGGATCAATGCCCTGTACATACATATTCATGGCAAGCGTAATGAGATCAACATTTCCGGTGCGTTCACCGTTGCCAAACAGGCAGGCTTCCACGCGCTCTGCGCCAGCCAGCAGACCGGCTTCTGCTGTGGCGACACCGCAGCCGCGGTCGTTATGCGGATGCAGGGAGATAATCGCACGCTCGCGTCCCGGCAGCTTGCGGATGAAATACTCCAACTCATCGGCAAACTGATTTGGCATACAGTTTTCTACGGTGGTTGGCAGATTTAAGATAACGCGGTGATCGGCATCTGCATGGAGATGATCAAGAACGGCAGCGCAGATTTCAACAGCGGCATCCATCTCCGTTCCCATGAAGGACTCCGGTGAGTACTGGAAGCGCAGATCCATACCGGCGGCAATAATCGGCTGTGCCATTTCGTAAATCAGATCGGCTGCGTCAACCGCAATTTGCTCAACGCCCTGTACGTCGGTGCGGAATACGACCTCGCGCTGTAGGGTGGAGGTGGAGTTGTAGAAATGGACGATGACATGCTTAGCACCCTGAATCGCTTCAAAGGTCTTTTTAATCAGATGCGGACGTGCCTGTACGAGAACCTGAATGGTAACGTCATCCGGAATGTGTCCGCCCTCAATTAGCTCACGGCAGATTTCGTAATCAGTGTCGGATGCAGATGGAAAACCGATTTCAATTTCCTTCACACCGATTTCATCGACAAGCATGTGGAACATTTCCAGCTTTTCTGTCATATTCATCGGATCGATCAGCGCCTGATTGCCATCACGCAGATCAACGGAGCACCACTCCGGCGCTTTTGTGATGACATTGTCCGGCCAAGTACGGTTTTTAATCGGCTGTGGGACAAATGGAATATACTTTTCGTAGCCTTTCATAATGATTCCTCCAAAATAACATCGTTTTGAGGGTGACAGGACAAAAGAAAAACGCCCAAGACCATCAGCAGGTCAGGGACGTCGAAAACAACGTGGTACCACCCTGGTTCAGCCATTGCTTGACAATGACCCTCAGCAGTCTCTAACAAGACCGTGATCGATAACGAGATCATCCGGACAGCCCTACTGCATAATGGTTCGGGCGGTCAACTCTGGGAACAGTTATCCATACAAGATGCCAACCGCCTTGCACCAACCGGCAGCTCTCTGAATCAAACATCAGGTATCTTTCTTCCCTTCACCGTCTTTCTGGGATTCTATTCACGATTATAATGAAAAGAATCGCGTTTGTCAATACATAAAATGGGAGAAAAACGACATTATAGGTGTTCCAATTGGGGAAAATTTGCGGACAAACGAATTCTGTTTTTCACTATCTGCTTTGGCTTATTCTCTTTTTGTCCTATTTCATTTCATAATTAACTGAAAATTGATTTCTGTGCAATTGTCTCACTTTTTCTTGACACACAAAATACGTCTATGCTATTCTATATAAGTAGTTTCGCATGCGGATATGGCGGAATTGGCAGACGCGCTGGATTTAGGTTCCAGTGGTTTTACACTGTGCGGGTTCAAGTCCCGCTATCCGCACCACTTTTGTTTATTTTCATAACTTTTTGTGGCGGTTAATAAATTGCCGCGACATTACCACGAGCAAAGAGATTTTTTATTGCTCTTAACAACGTTCATTTAAACGACCGAACAAGGTATGGCTTGTTCGGTCGTTTGGCTATATATAGCAAAACCTGAAAGCTTGCGCCCGAGCACTCACTGAGCACTCAAATAGTATCGCTTTCTATTGCAATTCGGTTTCGTGCCAATAGTTATGGCACGAAATCAGAAAACCACCTGACGGAACATCAGGTGGTTTCAAACTGGTTGCCGAAGAAGGATTCGAACCCTCACAAACAGAGTCAGAGTCTGTCGTGCTACCTTTACACAATTCGGCAATATCTTTTGCATGACAACAAAAAATATTATACACCTTTTCCGGAGGAAGTCAAGAGAATTTTAAAATTTTATTGAAAAATCTTTGTAGGTGTTACAATATTGAGGATATATTGCGAATGCTGGCGCAATATGCTACAATAAATCCATTCTTTATATCAATGTTACTTTGTGTGGATGGAGGGGAGTTTGCTTTGAATCAAAAGCCGGTTATCACGTGGCTTTTTCGTAGTTGTGTCGTGATTGCCACTCTGATGGCGGTATATTTGACAGCAATGTTGGCTGGCTATGATCTCGTGGCTGGCATAGCGGAACAAATTCGCATTGCGTGTGCGCCCAAAGCGGAAAACATATATCTTGTTTGCAGCAACAGCAAAGACAAGGTTGCCATAGGTGAAACTGTGACGCTCACGCTTGCGGTGGCTCCAAGTGACGCTATCGCTCCGGCTGCGGTATTTTCTTCCTCTGACGATTCAGTTGCTTCTGTGGACGAAAATGGCGTTGTAACAGGAAAAACACTGGGAAAAGTGACTATCACGGCAACGGTAGAGCAGGCGGGGAGTGGACAGTCTACGTTTCAAAAGGAGATAACGGTTCGCTTACCGGAGCCGAAGGGAGTCAGCGTTACCTGTGCGGAAAATGGAGCGGCAAATGCCATTGTTCAATGGGAGACAGTGGATGATGCAATTGGGTATCACGTATACCGTCAGCTCAATGGAGGACCATGGGAGCGTCTGACAGATACGTTGACACAAGAAACGAAATTTGTAGATGAGAACACAGTGGATGAAGGCGATCATGCCTATGTCGTGACGGCGATTGCAGAGGAAAAGGGCTGTACCAGCAAACGGAGTAAGACAGTGATGATGTCTCTGCTGGAAACACCCTATGGAACGAAGATTTCTAATATGTCCAATGACGGCATTGAGTTTTATTGGAAGAGACCAGCTGGAGCAAAGGGATATGAGGTGTTTCGCTCTTATTCACCGGAATGGGGATTTGAAAAAATCGCGGATATTCCGGAACGCTCCATTTACACCTATATCGATAATGATTTCAATACGGATGTGAAACGTGTATACTATCGAATTCGCAGCTATAAGCTGGATGCGAACAAACAGAAGGTTTACAGCAAAATAAGCAGTGTGACGGAAGCGAGATACCGTGAGCATCTGAAGTTGGAAAACGACGAGGTGATTTTGCGCTCTGGTGCAAAACGCACGTTGCAGGCGTACATGGGATGGTGTAATGCCGGAAATATTAAATGGAGTTCCTCGGATGAGCGTGTTGCAACGATTAATAAAAGAGGAACGATCACGGCAGTATCTCAGGGAAGCTGTACGATTACCTGTTACAGCAGAGACACCAAGGAAAAGCGACGCTGTAAGGTGATTGTTGACCGCGATGCACTCAGCCTGCTGTCTGAACTGACATCGGTATATACCCAGAAGAAGGACGGAATGTGGGTGCAAAGGAAGTCCGGACAAAAAGATAAAGCTGTCCTCATGATGGTTGGCGATATGATGTGTACCGGAACACAGCAGGCTCGACAGGGCTATACCACTGGCGATTATAATTTTAACGAGAGCTTTGCCGGTGTCAAAGACATAATCTCCGGTGCCGATTTTGCAATCGGAAATCTGGAGACGATGCTTTCTCATACATGGCCGTATATGCATGAGGAGGCATATGTTGACAATTACGCAAATTGTAATGCTCCGAATCGCTATTTGGATGCCATCCGGTATGCAGGATTTGATGGTGTTGTGATGTCCAATAATCATAATTGTGATACTGGCGTACAGGGCACGGAAGAGACGCTGGAACAGGTAGAACGCTATCAGCTGGCACACACGGGTATGTATCAAACGGAAAGCGACCAGCGGTATTTGTTAGTACAAGTCAATGGGATTAAGGTCGGCTATTTATCCTATACCGGAAAAGAAACCGGCTTTAATGATAAGAACCGTGAGGAATGGAACGAACAAACGATTGAAAATCGCTTGAATCTCTATAACCCGACAAAAGCAAAACGTGATATTGCAGCGCTGCGCGAAGCCGGAGCAGAGTATATCATCGTTTATATGCATTGGGGTGTCAAAAATGTCTATGAACCGACAGAGAATCAAGAGGAGGATGCAAAGGAACTGGCGAATCTCGGTGTGGATTATATTGTAGGCGCACACAGCCACCTGATTCAGAAATATACGGTTATTCAGGCGGATGATGGTCGGAGTGTGCCCTGCTTCTACTCCCTTGGTGATTTCCAAGGCAGTATTGAACAGATTACCGGCAACCGTGATTCCGTGATTTTGCGGATTTCATTGGAGCGTGATGAAAACGGCAATGTCGTTCTCAAGGACAATGCATATATTCCCTGTTATACGCTGACGGAATATCAAGGTATGGACTTTTATACCATTATCGTTTTGCCGGAGCTGAACGGCGGAGTAGAATTGGACAGCTTTACAAAGATACGCCTGCGGATTGTACAGTCAGTCGGTATCGAACTTTCTCAATATACCAAAGAGGAATAGATAATACCCTCAGCGGGAAGTGAATGGATATGCTCTCTATCGTGTAGTCTCGAAGCCTGTGTTTCGAGTGTGTCTACGGTATGGGGGAGAGTATCATTTCTCGCTGAGGGTATCATTTTTATATGTAGGATGCTATTCTTGGTGAATGAGAAGCCGCATCGCTTCCACGGCGGTGCGGATGGCGCGGTTTGTGTCCATGTCTTGAATATCCTCGAAACCGCACTCGCGGCGGGTCTGGTTGCCGAGTACGGTCAAAACTGCGCCGACGCGGACATGTCGCACTGCACCGACAGTAAACAGAGCGGCACACTCCATCTCACTGGCAAGAGCGCCACACTG
>CAVBHI010000189.1:0-6539 GCA_963595115.1 bacterium | reverse complement strand
GCAGTGACCGACGCGCAGCGCGCCGAGCTGGCACAACGGCTGGCGCAGGCATATGACTGTGCGGTACTGCTGAGCGGAAGGACGGATACGATGGCGGCAGGCAATCAACTCGTGCAAGCCATTGGCGGCGATGACCGTATCGCCCGCGTGACGGGCGGCGGATGTATGCTGTCGGCGCTGTGTGCGCTGTTTGGCGGCGCAAGACTGAGCGGCTGGGATGCGGTGCGAACCGCGTCGCGTCTGTGGAAAACCAGCGCGTATATGGCAGGCAGACAAACCGATGCTGCGCGGGCGGGAATGGGAACGTTCCACACGGCGCTGTTTGACACCGTGGACGGGGGCGAACAACCGAAAGGATGGAAAGAATTATGATGAAGAAAGAGCAGCTCAAGCTGTATGCGGTCAGTGACCGCAGCTGGCTTGCGCCGGGCGAAACGCTGGCATCCGTTACCGGAACGCTGCTTCGCGCCGGTGTAACCTGTGTGCAGCTGCGCGAAAAAAATCAGTCGGATGAGGAAATCATTGCACAGGCGAATGCACTTTTGCCGTTGTGCCGTGCCTATGGCGTGCCGCTGATTATCAACGACCGTCCGGACATCGCCAAGATCGTCGGCGCGGACGGCGTACATGTCGGGCTGGAGGATATGGGAATTGAAAAGGCGCGGGAGATGCTCGGTTCGGATTTCCTGATTGGCGGCAGTGCGCACAACGTCGCGGAGGCGCAGCAGGCGCAGGCGGCAGGTGCGGACTATCTCGGCTGCGGCGCAGTATTTGGCAGCACCACCAAGACCAATGTCACAACGCTGGGTGTGGAAGAGCTGCGCGCGATTTGTGACGCGGTGGATATTCCCGTGTGCGCGATTGGCGGCATCACACTGGATAACATTGACCAGCTGGCGGGAAGCCACATTGATGGCGTTGCGGTTGTCAGCGCGCTGTATGCGGCGGAGGATAAACCGTCTGCCGTCCGGCAGCTGCTGAAAAAAATCGAAACGCTGTAGATCAAGGCAAAGAACGATAGAATCGAGAAGCAGAGGCTTCTCTTGATTCCTGCGGCAGACTGAGGGCACCGCCTTCTGCCGCCATAGAAAATCAATGAATACGTCGGAGGAATATCATGAACGCATCATTGACACGCGGAACGCTCGCGTTCCGAACAGGCGCTGGAAACTTCGGAAACAATCAGGAGAATACACCGATCCAACGAGTTCGTTGGCGGTGGAGTTCTCCTGCTGTCAGGAAGCATACCGGCGCAGCATCCACCTGTGAGAAGCGATCCGGTATGCTCCTGAGGGACGAAAAAGCCGAATCGCTTCCTCCGTACCTTGTTGCTCAGAGGAGGACGAATCAATGAGAAATTACACCACCCAAATGGACGCGGCTCGCCGCGGAATCGCCACACCGGAGATGGAAACCGTCGCCAAGAAGGAAAATATGCCGCTGGACAAGCTGATGGGTCTGGTGGCAGAAGGCAAGGTTGCCATCTGTGCCAACAAAAACCATACCTGTCTGGATGCAGAGGGCGTGGGCAGTATGCTGTGCACCAAGATTAACGTGAATCTGGGTGTTTCCCGTGACTGCAAGGACTACAACATTGAGATGGAAAAGGTAATGAGCGCGGTCAACATGGGCGCAGAGGCAATTATGGATCTCTCCAGCCATGGCAACACGCAGCCGTTCCGTCAGAAGCTGACCTCGGAGTGCCCTGCCATGATCGGTACGGTACCGATTTATGACAGCGTAATTCACTATCAGCGCGATCTGGCAACGCTGACGGCAAAGGACTTTATTGATGTCGTCCGTCTGCACGCAGAGGACGGCGTAGACTTCGTCACGCTGCATTGCGGCATTACACGCAAGACCATTGACCAGATCCGCAAGCACAAGAGAAAGATGAACATCGTCAGCCGTGGCGGCAGCCTGGTATTCGCCTGGATGAGCATGACCGGCGAGGAGAACCCGTTCTACGAGTACTTTGATGAAATTCTGGATATTTGTGAGGAATATGACGTCACGATTTCGCTGGGTGATGCGTGCCGTCCGGGCTGTCTGGCAGATGCCACCGACGTCTGTCAGATTGAGGAGCTGGTTCGTCTGGGCGAGCTGACCAAGCGCGCATGGGCACACAATGTTCAGGTCATGGTAGAGGGGCCGGGACATGTTCCGCTCAATCAAATTGCGGCGAACATGGAAGTACAGAAGACGCTGTGTATGGGCGCACCGTTCTATGTGCTCGGACCGCTGGTCACGGACATTGCACCGGGCTATGACCATATCACCAGTGCAATCGGCGGTGCGGTTGCTGCGATGAACGGCGCTGCGTTCCTGTGCTACGTCACTCCGGCGGAGCATCTGGCGCTGCCGAATGTAGACGACGTAAAGCAGGGCATCATTGCCTCTAAGATTGCGGCGCACGCGGCGGATATTGCCAAGGGCATTCCGGGTGCGCGTGACATTGATGACAAAATGGCAGATGCCCGTCGTGAGCTGGATTGGGAGCGCCAGTATGAGTGTGCCCTTGATCCGGAGACGGCACGCAGCATTCGCGACAGCCGTGCGCCGGAGGATGACCACGGCGATACGTGCAGCATGTGCGGCAAGTTCTGTGCCGTGCGCAGCATGAATAAGGCGCTGGCGGGAGAGTACATTGATATTCTGTAACGCATAAGAAGACAAAAGACAAGGACTGCAATTTTTGAAGCGCGCTCGGTTTGAGAGATAGCGCGTACATCAGAAATTGCAGTCCTTTTGTGTATAGATGCCGGTAAGCGTTATTTTAAGGCGGAGCAGGGAAGCGGCTCATGCCAAAGCTCCTCTTTCAAAGTATGGGCTACAAACAAACCGCTGCCAGCAGCGGAATGGACACAATGGACACCAGCGTGGTCAAAAACACTGCCTTTGCCGCGAGGGTTTCATTCCCGCCGTAGTTGGTGGCGAACAGGATGCTGTTGTTTGCCACCGGCATGAGCAGCAGGATAAATGTGATGTGCAGCACAAAGGCATCCGCAATCAGCCAACGCAGCGGAAACCATAGCAGCAGCGGGATGACAACCTGCTTGACCAACGTAAACGGGTACAGATGCCAGTCCTGAAACACCGTGCGAAATGGCATGCGCGCGAGGGTCGCGCCGATGAGGAGCATGGCGAGCGGTGTCGTGACAGCGCCGACGGAGGCGATGGATTCGCTCAGCACGGGCGGAAACGAAAGATCAGCAAAATAAAGGACGATCGACAGCACACAACCGATAATGCCGGGAGACAGCAGCGTGTGCGGGTCAAAGGATGCCGTGCGCTGTTTTCCGTAATGCATGAGCACCAAACCGACGGAAAAACAGGACAAATTAAACAGAATATTGATAATCGCGGTGTAAAATACAGCGGTTGAACCGTATAGAGCGGCGATGACCGGAAAGCCCATGAAGCCAACGTTGCCGTAGGTCAGCATGAACATATACAAGCCCTGCTCCGCCGGCGGCAGGCGCAGGAGCTTGACGATGACAAAGGAGAGGAGCGGGAAGAGAAAGTACAGACCAAAGCCGATGGCAAACACTGTGGCGACCTGTGCGCCGTCCAAACGATCCTCCTGCTGGAGAACCGAGTCCAAAATCAGGGCAGGGACGGTGACGTACAGTAAAAGCTTTGTCAGCTTCTGATTGAACTCCACATCGAGCAGACCGACGCGAAACAGAAAAAAACCGAGTCCAATCATCAGAAACAGCTCTGCCATTTGGGTGATGAGAATAGAGGTATCCATACGATAGTGATCCTTTCGAGGGGAAAATTACCATGCCGAGCCGTCCGGCTGGCGGCGCAGATGGCGAATGGCATACCAGAACGCCACACAGATCATGACCGTGCAGGCAGTACAGGTGATCGGTTCGCACAGGCATACGCCCAAATAGCCGAGCGCAGGGACGAGGAAGAGAGCAGAGAGAATGTTGCCGCACATTTCCATGACGCCCTCGGCGACGGCGGCGAGCTTTCTGCCCAAACCTTGCAGCGAATAGCGAAGGATAATCAAGACCGAAATGCCGTAATAGAACGGAACGTCGATGCGCAGATAGCGCGTGACGGCGCTGAGTACCGCCGGATCGGCGCTGCCGGTAATCAGACCGGCGAGACGCTCACACTGGAAGAAGATAAACACATTGACCAGTGTGACCCAGACCAGACCGAGAAGAACGAGGATACGAATGCCGCGAAAGGCACGGGACAGCTGACGAGCGCCGAGATTTTGTCCGGCAAAGGTAGAAGCGGTATTGCCAAACGCAAACAGAATCGTCAGCAGCAGACCATGAATCTTACGCGCGGCGGTATAACCGGCAATCGTTGCCGTGCCCAGTGCGTTGACCGCAGACTGCATAATCATGGTGCCGATGCAGACGGTGGACTGCATCAGTCCCATCGCCAAACCGGTGATGAGCAGCTCACGCACGAGTGTGCCGTCCAAACGGAAATCCTCCCGCGTCAGATGCAGCTCCGGACAGCAGCGGAGGATATAGAGAAAACAGGTGATGGCAGAAAGGAGCTGTGACAATACGGTGGCAAACGCCGCGCCGAAGATGCCCCAGCGGAATACTGCCATAAAAAGCAGATCCAGTCCGACATTGAGCACGGAGGACAAAATTAAAAACAGCAGCGGATACAGGCTGTTGCCGATGCCGCGCAGGACGCTTGCCATGGCGTTATAGCTCATGGTGAAGAAAATACCGGCGAAAATGGTACGGATGTATACAAGGGAGGAATTCAGGATGTCCTCCGGTGTGTGCAGTGCGATAAGCATCGGACGGCTGAATAACAGACTGAGCGCGGTCAGCAGCAGCGAAAGCAGAATGGTGAGAATGACAATGGTTGCCGTGGCTTGCCGCAGACGCTCCGAACGACGAGAGCCGAAGATGCGGGCAATGACAATGGAAAACCCCGCCGTCATGCCGGTGGCAATGCATATGACAACGTCATACAGCGAGGTCGTGCAGCCAAGGGCGGCAAGGGCATCCGCGCCGAGCAGATGGCTGACGGCGGTGGTGTCTACAATATTATACAGCTGCTGAAATAGGTTTCCGATTAAAATAGGGATGGAAAAGAACAGCAGCGAGGACAGCAACGCTCCGCGGGTCAGGTCGTGAGAATGCGTTGGTGCGATAAGGCATCGCCTCCTTGCGTGAATTTCAGTACTGCCTGTGGCGAACGGCATGATTGCGCTGTTCGCAGCCATTGCTATTAAAGCACGGAGGAAGGAAGAAGTCAATCGGGCGCGAAAAAGACACGGGAAACGTACCGAATAAACGTGTGGAAATGCAACCTGCTCTGCCTGTGCGCCGTGGGGTTTTGCGGGTGTCGGGGCGAAGGAAGAATGAGGTGTCGGATTTTCATGCAATGAAAAATTTCACGCTTCCTTGCGATGTGGAAGTATGGTATAATGGGAATAATTCTTGGAGAAAAGGAGGGAGAATCACCATGGTACACATTGGAATATGCGATGACAATCCGGATGTTCTGCATGGATTGGCGCAGATGATTCGCACCTCCTGGGTGGTGAAACATAAGATTACTCTGTGCAGCTCCCGTGGAGAGCTGGAGCAATGGCTGAACGGGGAACGGCAGGCGCGACCGGATGTCCTTCTGCTGGATATTGATTTGGGAGAGGAAAACGGCATTGCGGTGTCCAACTGGGTGGCAGAGCAGTGCCCTGACCTGAAAATTTTGTTCATTACCGGACATGTGAAGTATAGTCAGGATATTTTTCACGGCAAGGCGGATGGATTTCTGATTAAGCCGGTGGAGAGCAGCGTATTGTGCCGTGAGCTGGATCGTGTGACCGAAAGCCGGAGGGAGCGGGAGCCGGAGATGTCTCTCGCCGTGGAAATTCACAAGGAAGTGGTGCGCATTCCGGTGCGGAATATTCGCTATCTGGAGAGCCACCGCCGACAGGTGCGCATTGTGACACGGGCGGAGAGCGCCGAGGTCTATGGCAAGCTGAATGAGCTGGAGAAAAAGCTGCCGGAGACCTTCCTGCGCTGCCATCAGAGCTATTTGGTCAATCTAGACTATGTCAGTCGCTTTCGCAGTGATTTTTTGGAATTGGACGATGGAATGGAGATCCCGATCAGCAAGAACCGGCAGAAGCACAGCCGGGAGGCATTTTATCGGTATCTGGGAGATCAGATATGAACAATGAAGCAATACCAACCGGTATGGGCTTTGTCCCGTTTTTCTTACAGGCGGTGACATTTGCGATGTTTTGGATTATGGTACCGCCCAAACGGCGCTGGCGGGACGGCGTGTGTGTCCCGCTGTGCATCGGGCTGTATTTTGGGATGTATCTGATTCACAACCTGTTTCCGAAGCTGAGTATCGCGATACTGGATGGGACGAGTGCGCTGCGCTTTGCCGCGTTGATGGGACTGCCGATTGGGATGGTTCTGGTTGTCAGCTGGCTGGTGTGCGTGGATACGTGGAGGCGCCGCCTGCTGATGGCGGTGAATATGACGGTGGTATTTTTAATCGGCGAAGTCCTGATGGAGGTCATTCAGGTATAT
>CAVBHI010000188.1:0-10349 GCA_963595115.1 bacterium | reverse complement strand
AACCACCCCCGGATTCTTTGCCACACCGCCGGTCATCATAACGGTGTCTGTCCAGTTGACACGCTTGAGCAGCGATGATGCCTTTCCCGCAATCGCCTTATGAATTCCGTGCGCAATATCTGCCTTTTCCTTGTTCTGCGCAATCAGGGAGATAACCTCGGATTCCGCAAATACCGAGCACATACTGCTGATGGTGATGTCCTCTGACCACTCCAGTGAGCTTGGGCCAAGCTGCGAAATATCCATTTCCAGCGTGCGTGCCATCATCTCCAGAAAGCGACCTGTACCCGCCGCACACTTATCGTTCATAACAAAATCGGTAACTTCTCCGCTCTCGTTGAGCCGAATCGCCTTGCTGTCCTGCCCGCCGATGTCCAGAATGCTCCGCACTTCTGGATTAAAATAGTGTGCACCCTTGCCGTGGCAGCTGATTTCCGTCACATTTTCGTCTGCAAACGGAATGCTCACGCGGCCGTATCCGGTTGATACAATCAGATCCAGATCCGACTGTGCCATTCCCGCCTTTTGCAGCACCTCATCCAGCACCTTCTGCGCGCTATCGCCGCTCTTCGCGCCCGTGCGAACGACGGCAAACCCCTGAATTTCTCGCTTTTCGTTCATAATAACCGCGTTCGTCGATGTCGAGCCGCTGTCAATTCCCAGTACAACCATGCTTCCGTCCTCCGCCTGCGGCTTGCGCCGCGTTGTCTTGTTCTCTCCCTTTGCCGCCGCGAGCGATTCCAGAAACGCCTCCACACGCGTGCGGATCTGTCCGGCGCACTGCATCGTCGCGTCGGTCTCCACCGTCAAAATCGGCTTGTCCACCTCCTGATGCAGTTGCGTGTATTCGTAGGAATAATTGTCGCAAAACTTGACCGTATGATATAAAATACCATCAATTTGATCCAAAAAACCATTCAAGTATTCTTCGCGGTTGGTTGCCTTGGTCATGCGCATACATGGGATCTGGTTGAGCAACGCCTCCGCATAGGATTCCATCCAATTGTGTGCATCCATTCGATAGCTTCGCTGAATTCCTGTACACGTCAGATCAAAGACAATGTCCGCATGATGATTTTCCAACAGATTTTTGACCTCGGCGCTGCATCGTGCTCCCATCAATCCAATGCGCAAACCGCCTGTCGGCTTTGGCATCTCCGGCAGCAGTGCCGCTTCCCGCTTACGCCGGAGAATCTCCGCCAGCTGCTCTTTTTCCAGCATCCGACCGCAGAATGCTTCATATGCGCTTACCATCGCTTTGATGCGCTCGCAGTACAGCTCGACAGCAAACTCCGTTACCTTGCGCGGAACATCCAGCAGATAGATAAACCTGTCCGGAAAATGCGCATGCAGCACATCGTACAATCGGCGCGTACTGTCACAGCAGGTTGTCAGCAAAATGCCCTCATAGTCATTTGTCATCACATCTTCCAGAACCGCTTTCGCAAACGAACAGATATTCGGATGCATCAGCGTGTCTGCCTGATTGAAATTCGTAACCTTCGGTTCAATACGCTGTACCTCCGTGCCCATTGCCTCAAAGATCTCAATCGGGGCATATTTGCAAAAATAGCCAATCATGCGCCTGCCCTCTCTTCTGCATCACTCGCTTCCTCCGTCTTTACCAACTCCAAAAATGCTTCCAAACGGGTCTTGATCTGTCCATCGTGGCTATTTCGGCGATCCATTGCATCCCCATCCAAAATCAGCATGGGAATTCCCTTGCGCCGCATCTCCTCTTTGAGCAGCATCACACCGCCAGACGACTGCTTGCATCCCCAATGGCAGAAATTAATAACCATGTCAGCGCCAAGCTGATCGACCAGATGGCTGATGCGCCGTATCTTTCTCTCAAACGAACCGTTATATAAATTCAGCAGCATCTTTTTCGACAACGCATCGAAGGGATGCTGTAAGTCCAGAGACTCCATATAATCCATATTCATGTCGCCCGCCTGAATGCAAAAGTCCTCTCCATAGTTAAAGTACTGCTGCAGGGTCTCCTGATAATACGGAAACAGATGCACCCAAAATGCCTTTTTTCCGGTATATACCGGCCATTTCTTCGATTCCTGATTGAGTTCTTCAAAAAAGCGCAGTATTTCCGGTGTTCCAATCTGCAAATGCGTTGCGAACAGCATATATAGGTTTAACGTCAAGGTGTTCGGGAAGCAACACAGACGCTGCCGCTGCAAAAAGTCCTGATACAATATCTTGGACTGGTTTTCCCGGTGCAGCACGCGTTGCAGGTCGGATACCTCCAGCTTTTTATGAAACCGCTCCTCCAGCGCTGCAACCATTTCCTTCAGCTGTTCCGAAACATAGTGCACCGCACTTTCCGAGTACTCATCCGGCACGTCAATGATGTAGTTGTCAATGTCATGCCGTCGCGACAGATAACGGAAGGTATTGATATTTCCATCACAAATCATAGATGTCGTCACCGCAAACTGCGGCTTGGGTATCAAACCACAGTCCACTCCGCCGAGAAAGCTCTTGTGATAGGAGCACAGCGTCGAGGCAATGCCATGGTTTTCTGCGTAATCAATACAATAATCCTCAATCTGAAATCCGGAGAGGAACGATGCCATGCATTCAATTGACACACAGTTCAGCCCAAAGCATTCCAGAATTTCTACCGGCGCAAAAATGTTCGTCCATGCATATCGCTCCGGATGGCGAAAGCCATCACGTGTGGACTGAATGGCAATCCGCGAAAGATGGCGGTATGCCTTCGGCATTCGTTTATCCGGATGCAGTCGAATGCGCAAATCCTCTTCCAGTAATCCGGCGGAAATCAGCTTGCGTGCCAGACTGATATTCCCCTGTTCCAGCGTTCTCTTCAAAAACGCGCCATATTGTTTCACGATATCTGCCATAGTACTTCCTCCTACATAGCCAGACAGTATTATACCCTGTTTCACCATTTGTTTCAACTTTTTCTGTTTCTATTTTCATCTTCATCAGAAAACCGTGCAGAATACCACATCATTCTGCACGGTTTTCGTCCATCATCACGCTATATTTTTTTGCTTAATTTACAGAATACACAAAGCTGTTTGTCTTACTGATTGTAAATAAGCTGCTGTCCAAAAAACGTCCCTCGGACAGCTCTGACAGTGTAATCTGTGTCGTCACACCAGAAAACGTCTGTGCGGTAGGCACATGCAGCTGTGAGCGCATCAGATACGCGCCTGTCGTCAAATTCTGAAATGTATTTGCACTCGGCATCATAATACACGAGTCCAACGCACGAATTCCGTACTGTGTTCCGGAATCAGAGAGCAGATTCAACGTACAGCCTGCCAAAATCACATGCGACTGATCCACGTCGATCATCGCCTGATTTTCATTCAATCCAGATAGGGTAATTCCCTCCAGCCGCACCGCCGGACAGCCGACAATGGAGAGGCATTCCAGCTTTGTTGTGCCCGTTCCGTTGTGAATGATCTCGATCTTTCGCGGAAAATCTGCCAAACAGATCTCTCCCTCATCACTGAAATTTCCCGTTGTATATAACTGAATTTTCTGGCAGGATTTCCACTTATGTGCGCAATCCAGTGCATCCTTGATGCGCGAATAGGGCTTTGTATTTGTTCCGCTGGAAAGACCATTGTACGACGCATTGGCGTAAATCTTCACCACCGCTTCGCTATAGCCGGATACCGAATATTCTTCCGTTGCGCAGACAGTGCCCAACATGGCACTTCTATCTACCGTATCGCGATATTCTCCCGTGCAAATCAGGGAATCCCGCTCCGTCAGGTATCCCAACAGCAATTGGTCACTTTCTGCTGTCACACTTGCCAGCGTCCCGTATCCGCGCGGCACGATCCAGCTTTTCAGCACCGTACCGCCTGTCTCCATCGCTGTGATCGATGCCACCCCCGCAGCCGATGGATTTTCGGACACGGACACCGGTGTCATTAAGTACAGGATGCCATCACAGTACGTAATCGATTTCGGCGCACGAATGCCGGTCGGAAGCGTAATCCGTTTCGTTTCTGTCGTCTCTCCGCTAATCCAAATCAAATCATTTCCAGAGTACAAAATCCATTCATCCTCGGCAATCGTGATTCCGGTCACGTCACCCAATGCACGCTGCACCGTTGTGGACAGATTTGTCATCATAACCGTGACACCGGTGCTTCCTCCCAAAAGCAACGCGCCAACATTTGTGTCATATCCCATACAGGTATAACAGCTGTCCAGCGCACTGGATCGCTTTTGCAGCTGCCCGGTACTCCGATTGATTGCCGCAACCAGCTGCTTACCAGCGCTGTTTTCCAACAGCAGATATACGATGCTCGCTGTCGCGCAGTGTGCCACCAGTTTGGTATACGAAGAATAGGCATAGCGAAACAATGGTTCCGGGATCATTCGGTCTCGGAATCTCAGATCCACAGCATATCGTTTTAATACACTGCCCTGCCGTGCAGACAGTGCATCATCGCCGGCTTGGCTGTCCAGTGTGTCGCACACCGTCACCGTCGAGCCGAATTCTTCCGCCTTTTCGGCTGCTGCTTCTGCCTGCGCAGCGAATTGCTGTGCACTTTGTGCTGCCGCTTGCGCCGATGCTTTGTTATCTGCAATCCCTCCGATTTCCAACAAAAGCGCATCGCATTCCTCTTTGAGCGCCAATGCCTCCTGACTGCTCTGTATCGCACTCTCCGCCGCTTCCTGCATCTTACTCAGCCGCTGCTCCAATTGCCGGAATGCCACCGGGTACTCATCCGGTCGATCCAGCGCTCCAATGGACGGTGCTACCTGAAACCACACAATATTGGATCGCCGTTCCAAGTCGCCGCAGCTGCCGCTGATCTGAACCGGTATCGCGCCAGACATCGTAATCCAATCGCGCTGCATCGTCACATGCAGTGTCTTTTCCTGCTTCGTCAGATAGCAGAAATTATTCTGCGTTCCAAACTCCATCCGAAATATCCAGTCCGGATACGTGTCATCCAACGCAATGGTAATCTCCTGTGTCTCATTTTCTCCTTTGTATCCGAGAAAACGCTCTTTCCCGGATACCGTAAACAAAAAATGTCCATCCTGCGTCTTTAGCTTCATGCTTTGTCCTCCTTGCCCGTTCGGTCTAGCCATTTGTATTCAGAATAGCAGACGATACTTTTTTGTCTACCGCATACACTTTCCGACCTGTGGAAATACGAGAATCCGTGAAGGTGCGAGAAAAAGATTGAAAAAGAGTACCAATCATGATACACTAAGGAAAATCGTAGCTTTAGCAGGTCACTGCTGAAAAGCGTGAAAGGAACAGAGCAATGTACATAACATGTTTGGATTTAGAAGGCGTACTGGTTCCCGAAATCTGGATTGCCTTTGCTAAGGCAAGCGGCATTCCGGAACTGACGCGTACCACTCGTGATGAACCCGACTATGATAAGCTGATGACATGGCGACTCGGCATTCTCAAGGAGCACAAGCTGGGACTGAAGGAAATTCAGGCGACAATCGCCACCATCGACCCGCTTCCGGGTGCAAAGGAATTTCTCGATGAACTTCGTTCCCTCACGCAGGTGATTATTATCAGCGACACCTTCACCGAATTTGCAAAACCGCTGATGGAAAAGCTGGGCTTGCCGACGATCTTTTGCAACTCGCTCGAAGTCGCTCCCGATGGGGAAATCACGGGCTACTGTATGCGTACCGAAAATTCCAAGCTGAGCACAGTGCGCGCTCTTCAGTCCGTTGGTTTTGAAACCATCGCCTGCGGTGACAGCTTTAACGATCTCGGTATGATCCGTGCCGGAAAGGATGGTTTCCTGTTTAAGTCGCCGGATTCCATCAAGGCGGATAATCCGGATCTTCCGGCTTACGAAACGTATGATGAGCTGCTTGCCGCCTTCAAAAAGGCAATGAATATCTCATAATACTCTGCAAGCAGCATAAGCAACGACCTCCCGAACCATTTTGGGTTCAGGAGGTCGTTTTATTGGCGCCGAAAATGCGCAGAAGCTGCCCAAGATCAATCGGACAGCTTCTGACGTAAACCGTGCAGGCAAGCTGAACGGATTGTTACAACGATGTTTACTTTTAATCAATAATGTCGTCTGGATGCAGATATGGATGCTTTTTGAGATAGGGATAGCGGTGTTCCAGATACTCCCGCGCCTATAGGCCGATGCCGCTGCGGACAAAGTGCTTGTAGGCGTGCAGGATCAGGTACAGCAGGTGCTCGTGAGGCGGCACGGCCAGAAAGCCGTCGATTTCAACGGGGTTGGTATCGGCAAAGAAGTGATTCAGCTCGTCGTGAGCATCCTCGGCAGAATCGAATAAGTGCCGGTGCTGCCCTCCAAGCGATTGAAAATCGTTGCATAAAGTATAGCCCCAGCCATCAAGACCGCCAAAATGAAATTTCCGCGCCGCCAACGCTTTGCGGTTATATGTGCGGATAATTCTCCCCATACGACGAGCACAAGCACCATAAAGAGGATAATAACGATAAGTGGGCGGGTGTAGATGTAGTGAAGCATACTATTCTTCTGTTTGGGCGTGGCCCCTGAGTTTGTTCCACACCCGCTTCAGTTGAGGAGACAACAGTTCTTTCGCATAGCGATAGGTTTCTCTGTCAAATATGGATGCCACCGCAAAAAACAGCGGTATCACAACGACGCAAGTAATCGCAGCCCACAGGATAATGCGAGGGTAGGTATCCAGCGCAATGTGGGCAAAGGTCAGCTTCGACAGTGCCGTCACCGCAATGAACAGCGCCAGATTGACCAGCCAGCGGCGGTAAGTTTTCCATGGACTACGGTTCAGGATCTTTTTGTTGGCGTAGATGATCATATCGTTGGTACGGTACAGCAGCGCGGCGATTGTGCCGAGCAGAACGCCGTAGATGCCAAACTGAAATACACAAGCCAGTGAAACAACAATATTGATGACGGATTCCAAAATCGAGCGCGATTGGGTTTGCTTAAAGTGCCCTGCATAGTTAATTACTTGCGACGAAGAATTTCGTCCGTTTGAAAGCAAATATGTTGCAATAAATAGATATGGCAAAAGCCCGTCAATATAGTTAGTATCAGATACTCCACTCGTATATAGCCGCATAAATGGGAGCATGAATATATTTGCAATACAAAACAAACTGAAGGTCAAAACCATGTTGAAAATTTCGTATACATCCAACAGTTGAACAAACCATTGCTTATCCGTGTTATACGACTGACCAAGGATGAAATTTGCACCGCTGAAATTACTAATTGAAGTTGCGATGATTCCAAACAATAGTGTGTACATGGAATACACACTTACAACCTTTAGTCCGCAACAATAGGTTAAAATAAGTGTATCTGTATTGCCAAAAATCAGACTGGATACTTGATGTACCAGTGCATTCTTGCTTTGCGAAATTGCAGCGAAGTCCGGTTTGACATTTAAATCTATCCATGCATAGTTCTTTTTTATATAACGCATGGTAAACCAAACTTGAATCAAATTAAAAAACATATACATACATTGCAGCGCAACAATGCCACATCCACAAATTAACAAAATGATTTTCACTATATTTGTGGCCGTATGAATAATCGTTGTCAGATTTGTGAGAATATAACTCTTTCCTTCTGCTCTGAGCAATATCTGGTACTTGCCTTGAAAATAGTAGCTAATTACTCCGGGTATACCGCTCAAGAATGTTACGGCCATAATTTGCCACATCGGCAAATCGGAATTTATAGTCAACGGGAAAACAACGGTCATGACTGCTACTGCAATGAGGTACCATCTCCCAGAACGCTTATAAAAAACATCTGTTGCAGCTAATATGGAGTTTATCTTCTGCTTATCATCAAGTGCGATTGGGGTGTAGAGAGCGACTAAAGAAGCCGCACCAACACCAGCTTCTAATAACGCTACATATGTTAGTACAGTATTTACTGAATTAAGTAGGCCATTACTTTCGGAGCCAAGGTTAATTAACACCAATCGCGGAATGACAATGCCCAGCATTAAAGTGACAATCTGACTTAAAAAGGATGTTATAATATTTAAAGCTCCCTTTTGGGAGGATGTATTACTTTTTCTGTTTTGTATACTGTTCATAGCTATTAAGAATCCAAGTAATGGCTCTCCATTTTTTAAGGACAAAAAGGGGAACAACTATTCTCTCAAGGACGCCTTTCTTTGCATTTCTTAGAACCCTGCATATTTCAGAATTGTTCGATGCGGCTGACAGCGCATCAAAGGCTTCTTTCGAATTGCTGAGGCAAAATTTCCTGATTGTGGCATAGTACTGCGGATAGACCGTATTTACACATACTTTTACCGCTCTATCGCGTGAATATATGGAACACAGCAAATGTTCTAGCGAATCATAAAGCTTTAAATACCAATCAAACGCACTTGGAAATATTCTATGCGTAACACTGCATGAATCTGTTGTGTAACAATAATCATAGACAGCAAAGGCAACAGACTTCCATGTGGATGCATGTTCAAGATAGGCAATGTTAAATATACTGTCTTCGCTCAGCCCCATACCCACCGGAAATGCAATATTGTTTTCACTTACGATCTCGCGCTTGTATAATTTTCTAGAACAGGAATGTATCCAACCATCCTCAAAAAATATGTCCGTAAGATCGGATATCCGGCCTTCTCCTTGTGCTGGAACACAGGCAATCTTGCTAACAATTTGATTTTCTCTGATGGTAGTTCTATAAAAGCCGCCATACACAAAGTCAACATCATTTTGCATCGCGCTTAACAAGATTTCTAGTGCAGTTGGTTCAAAAAAATCGTCAGAGTCCAAGAAACACAAGAATTGGCCGACAGCTTTTTCTATGCCATAATTTCGTGCAGCCGAGGCTCCACTATTGCTCTGATGTAATATTTTTATTTGTTTCGTTCTGTGAGCGTATGACATACATTTTTCATAAGAACTGTCTGTAGAACCATCGTCAACCAGAATTAACTCCCAATTTCTATAGGTCTGGCTCATTACAGAATCGATGCAGCGGTCTAAAGTCCTCTCTGCATTAAATACCGGAACAACTATTGAGATCATTCTTCCTCCATCAATTTATAGAACTTCTCGATTTCTTCCACATTGCCCTTCTTTTCCCGCTCCTGATAGCTCTTAATATGCTGATACAGCTCCCGATCCGTTGCCAGACGGATGATCCCGTCCGCAACGGCCTCTGCGTTCATTTCGACCACAAGGCCGTTTTCACCGTTGATCATCTGCGCATATACTACATCAAAGTTCGTAGTCACACAAGGGACGTTCAGCATACGGGCTTCCGCAAGGGTCAGGCAGTAACCTTCAAATTTAGAGGTTTGGACATAGATATCTGCTGCTTTCATATAAGGATAGGGGTTTGCCTTCGCACTCATTAGCGTAAAGCAGTCTCGAATACCATACTGTGCAATATCCTTTTCAATCGGCGCACTGTCCCCGCCGCCAACCACATACCAGTGAAATTTGACGTCGCGCTCTTTCAGCAGCCATGCGGCTTTTGCGGCAATATCATAGCCCTTCTGCGGCACAAGGCGGCCCACCGTGACCAGTGTCAAGTTTTTTTCCTTTGGTAGAGAACAAGGCTGACCTGCCATCGTAAATATCGTCACAGGATTATTGATATCATAAATCGTCGTCATTTTTGCCGCATACTCTGGGAAAACTTCCTGCAAAGTCAGACATAGTTTGTCTGACACGCAGACAATTCCTGTAAATGCAGCATAATACCTGCGGTCAAAATCCTTGTTATGGCCGACATTTTCATAGTCAGCGTTGACCCACGCAAACTTTTTCCGTGCCTGAACCTTTTCCGCCACAAAATGGGTCGGCGTTCCCTGTCCCCAGGCGATCGCCACATCATACCGTTCCGGCAGCGGGTCATACGCCGCAGCAGAATATTTCCAGTAGGCTTGCGCGTTATGCAGAGAGCGGCTCTTTTTCGTGTTGGAGCGCAAGAAAAGACTTGTACGCACCCTGGCATTTATACGGCGCAGGTCAAAGGAAAGTAATTGCGTCAACGGATTCTTCCCGCAAAACGCGGTGTAGTCCAAATCTTCACGAATATGTACTTCCTGCGGCAGAAGTTCTTCAAACATGCCTCCGCGGCGAAACATTTGCAGTGTCACATCATATTTTGCATAATCCAGCAAGGACAGAAGCGAAAGCAGGCTCTTTTCCGCTCCGCCGCAGCCCATGGAATTGATCACAAACAAAATGCTTTTCTTCATTGCTTCCCATCCCTCAGTACTTCGTTAATATACGCCTTTGAGTGGCGAATCTCGTCTGCCAGACGGCGTTTCACCTGCGTCCAATCCGTATTAAACGGAACATTTGCTGTCTCCGTTACCATATGGTCGGGCAGGCC
>CAVBHI010000187.1:0-4465 GCA_963595115.1 bacterium | reverse complement strand
GCTACTACACGATATACTTCATCCAAATTGTCACCCTCTGCGCAACGTTTTAGCGCTTTACAAACCCAACCTTACGATATACTTTATCCAGCGTGCGCTGTGCAATGCGTTCGGCCTTCTCTGCACCCTCACGATAAATGCTCTCCAGATATGCCTTGTCTTGCAGCAAGCGCTCTGTCTCCTCGCGAATCGGGCGCAGCATTTCTACCACCGCTTCGCCGACCGCCGGCTTGAATTCGCCATAGCCCTTACCGGCAAATTCCGCCTCAACCTCAGCAATGCTCTTTCCCGTCGTCTGTGCATAAATGCCAATCAGATTGGAAACACCCGGCTTCTCCTCCGAATTGACCACGCGCATATCACTGTCCGTCACCGCGCGCTTAAACTTACGCATGATGTCCTCTGGCTTATCCATCAGTAGAATATAACCGTTCGGATTCGGGTCTGATTTTGACATCTTCTTATTCGGCTCAGACAGACTCATGACCTTACCATTAAGTGAGCCAAGATACGGCTCCGGAATCGTGAACGTCTCGGAGTACGCTGCATTGAACCGCTGTGCAATATCGCGACAAATCTCAATATGCTGCAGCTGATCCACGCCAACCGGCACAAAATGCGGCTGATACAGCAGAATATCCGCTGCCATCAGCACCGGATAGTCAAACAAACCGGCGTTGATATTATCCGCATGGCTGCGGGACTTGTCCTTAAACTGTGTCATGCGCGACAGCTCGCCAAACATGGTGTAGCAGTTGAGTACCCATGCCAGCTGCGTGTGCGCCGCAACATGCGACTGCACAAACAGCACACACTTTTTCGGATCAAGACCGGCAGCCAAATACTGTGCCAGTACCTCATAGGTATTGCGGCGCAGATCTGCCGGCTTCTGCCGAACGGTAATTGCATGAAGGTCTGCCAAAGCAAAGACGCAATCGTACTCATCCTGCAAGCCAACCCAGTTGCGAATCGCTCCCAGATAATTGCCCAGCGTCAGATGACCGCTCGGCTGTACCATAGAGAGCATTCTTTGTTTATTCTGTTCTTCTGTCATGACAACGTCCTCAATTCTCTTATTTTATTTACTTCAGGTATTCCCGAATGGCTTCGCCCACGCGCGACACCGCAGTGTCAATCTGTTCCAAGGTCGGCAAGGAGAAATTCATGCGGAAGCCGTTGCTGATCTCTGCCTCATTTACAGAGAAGGCGTTGCCCGGTACACACGCAACCTTCTTTGCGCTGATCTTCTGGCACAGTTCAAAGCTGTCGCAGCCCTCCGGCAGCTCCACCCAAATAAACAGACCGCCGTTCGGATGCGTGTAGGTAACGCGCGGATCAAAATATTTCTCGCACGCCGCCAGCATCGCATCGCGCTTGATACGGTTATTCTTGCAGATTTCTGCAATGTGTGCATCCAAATCATATTCCTCCAGATAATGCGCAACCAACATCTGAAAATACAGATTGGTGTGCACATCACTGACCTGCTTGCAGACAACCATACGGTTGATGATTTCCTTATTGGCAACGCAGAAGCCCAAACGCATTCCCGGTGACAGCACCTTCGAGTACGAACCGCAATAAACGACGCGACCTTCTGTATCCATAGATTTGAGTGTCGGGATGTCCTCTCCCTCATAGCGCAGCTCAAAGTACGGGTTATCCTCAAAGATCAGCACATCATATTTTGATGCCAGCTCCAGCAGCTTTTTCCGACGTTCCAACGACAGTGTACGTCCGGTTGGGTTCTGGAATGTCGGGATGACATAAAGGAACTTAACATTCGGTGTGTTCTGAAGTGTCTCCTCCAGCTTATCCATCTGCATACCGTCGTCATCCATCGGGACGCTTTTGAGGGATGCATTCAGGCTGCGGAAGCTGTTGAGTGCTCCGATAAAAGACGGACCTTCCGAAATGACAACATCACCTGGATCAAGCATCACCTGTGTGAACAGGCTCGCCGACTGCTGACCACCGGTGGTAATCAAAATATCGTCATCCTCGTCGCCAATGCCATATTTGTCCTTCAAACGCTTTGCCGTCAACGTGCGCAGCTTCGGATAACCCTCCGTCGTGCCGTACTGAAGGGCAACGTCCGCTTCCTCACGGAAAATCTTTGCGCCGATCTCTGCCATCTCTTCCGACGGGAAGGACACCGGATCCGGTGAACCTGCCGCCAGAGAAATGACCGTTGGATCTACCAATACCTTAAAAATCTCACGAATCGCCGATGGCTTCATCGCAGAGATATGTTTTGCAATTTTATATTCCATGTCAGTCGCTCCTGTTATTCGTTTTGAATACGAAACTATTTCCGTATACATCTATCTGATTTTATCACAGTTGCCTATGCCGTGCAACATCCCACAGCGTTATACACAGAAATTTCACTATCCCCTGTCCAAATATGCAAAGCAGTCGGCATAAGTTCAAAGAATATTTACCTTTTCCCCATTTTCTTCCTACTCTCCCTATGGTATGATAAGTAGGATATAATTGATTATCTGTTTAGGGAGGTACAGCATTTTATGCAGGTCTTATTTGATTTTCTCAGTCAGCACGTCAGCGCAGATGCCGCTGTCTTTCTGGTGTCCATGGTTCCGCTCATCGAGCTGCGCGGTTCGGTAATTCTCGGCACTGCAATTGGGCTGCCGTGGCTGCGCGTTTTACTCATCAGTTTGATTGGCAACATCATTCCGATTCCCTTTGTACTGATCTTTGGAGAAAAAATCTTTGCCTGGCTTCGCCGAAAGACCTTGTTCTCCCGTTTTACCGAATGGTATGAGAACCGACTGATCAGCAAATCGGCGACCATTCAGAAATACTCGTTTCTCGGTCTGCTGTTGTTTGTCGGCGTTCCGCTTCCAGGAACCGGCGCTTGGTCCGGCTCCTGCATCGCCGTTCTGCTGAACATCCCGCCGCGCCGCGCGTTTCCGGCTATCGCCTGCGGTGTACTGCTTGCTGGTATCATTATGACCATCGGCTCACAGGGTGTTGTCGGCTTAATTCATTTATTTTAATATATTTTTTCACCAGCGCTGCGTCCTACTGCGCTGGTTTTTCATTCTCTGTTGCAAAATAATGTACATAAAAAGGCGATGTCTGAACTGCGTCGTCAGACACCACCCTAAAAAGCATGCTTATGGATTGCGCAAAACACCAATGCCGAGAAGTCCTGGTCCCGTATGCACTGCCAACGAGGCAGTGATTTGATGCTCCGATACTATCTTGCTTCTCCCCATTTCCTTTTTCATTTCTTTTTTCATCAACGCCGCCTGCTCCACCGCATCGCCGTTCATCAATCCAAGCCACGCCGGATTTTCTCCCGCAAACGCCGATGCTAGCTCCAATAGCTTTTTCTTTGCGTTTTTGTCTCCGCGAATCAGCGCCGCTGTGTGATATTCACCATCCTCTTTACAAGTGATAATGGGACGAATTTTGAGCAGGCTTCCCACAGTCGAGGTTACTGCGCCAATTCGCCCGCCGGCTTTCAGGTAATCCAGCGTATCCATGTAGAAAAAGACAGCGGAATCTCGAACCTTTTCCGGCAAATAGCGTGTCAATTCCTCAAATTCCATGCCTTCCTTAATCTTTTCCGCTGCCCACATGGCAAGCAGACCGGAGCCAATCGAAATATTTTTGGTATCCAAAACAAACGATGGAATTTCCGGATGCTCCGAGAGTACAATTGAAACGGTCGAAATCGTACTGCTCAGCTTGCAGGAGACATCAATCGCGATGATACTCTCATATCCATCCGCAAGAATGCGCTGCACCATATCTTCCACCGCCTGAAACGACGGTGTCGAGGTCTTTGGAATTTCTGCCGGAAACCGGCAATACACCTCTAACGGATCCATCACACCATCCAGCCGTTCTTCTCCCTCATATCCAATTGTAAACGGCAGGACATAAATGGAATGCTTCTTGCAATAGCTTGCTTCCAAATCACATCCGGAATCAATTAATAGTGCAACTTTTTGTCTGCTCATCGTTTTTACCTCGAATGTAGTTTTAAAAACCTTTTTATATATTATGTCATACTCATTCCTCCATGTCAATCCCTCGCGTCCGTTCCTTTCTTTTTTGTCATAAGTCCTCTCCTGTGGATTGATTTCGCTGAGGCAATGTGCTATGCTTTACCCATAAAGGAGGAAGTTGGTATGCAGAAACTTCGAGAAAAATTACATGGAAAAAACATTGGCAAAAGTATTCTCGCTCTCATCGGAGCAGCGATCCTTATCGTCATTGCTTACTTTATTTCTTACGGTGTCACCCTGTTTTTTACATTATAAATATCAGATACCATTTACCATTATGCCTGAGGGTGTACGGTTTACTGTAACACCTACAACAAGAACATTAAAAATTTCCTATTTTTGTACATTAGTCAATGATGTGAGACTGTGTGCAATGTGCTATGCTTTACCCATAAAGGAGGAAGTTGGTATGCAGAAACTTCGAG
>CAVBHI010000186.1:0-8603 GCA_963595115.1 bacterium | reverse complement strand
ATTCCTACAATTTTTCCGTTTTCTTTCATTTTCCCTCAGTCGAAACGAAAGTTTCGCCATACATCCTTCCTTTTTTGCAGGAAATGACCAGTCTTTTTTCTTTTCCATATACTGTTTTTCTTCCTGCATTCCAATCGCAATCCTGCAAAATCGCCCCGACCGCAAATTTTTCTGCGGTCAGAGCGGTTCGTTGTTATGTTTTCAGCCGATCGACTCTGCCTTCTTCATATGGAATATCCCTCGGAGCACTCCTGCCAACAGACGTGGGCTCTTGATAACAATGATTTTCATATAGACTCCCTCCTAGCAAATCAGGGCAAGACCGGCGGCAATCAAAATCACAGCGGAAAGCGGAAGCAGCAGCGCCGCCGGAAGCAGAGATGCGGCAAGGATACCGCCGCCGAACGCGGCAGCCATCCAACCGAACTGACTCCATTTGCAGCACATCATGATTCACCCCTGCTCTCACTATAATCCGCTTCCCTGTCCCGCGTGCCAGTCCGCCGGTTCTTTATTTTCCGGACAGTTTATTGCTGCATTGCGCTGAGAGAAAAAATCCGGCAGACCATCGGTCTGCCGGATCATTATTCATCGCATAAAAGCTTATTCTGCAACGATCTTCTTCAGCTTTGCAAAGCGCGGAAGACCGTTTTCCTTCTTCATCTGGGTCTCGCCCTGAATCAACGGCAGAGCATAGTCGATATACTCCTGCGAAACCTGGTTGCCGCGCTCATTGATCCACTCTACCGGAACCTTCTTCTCGTAGTTTGCTACATCGGACAGGTTCAGCAGCTCGGTCTCGCACTTGTAGCCACCGTCGCGAGTAACCTTGAACGCTACCATCTTGTCGGTCTCACCGGCAACGGCTGCATTTACCGCCGTCTGACCAGCCAGGAAGGACTCGTCAATATCGGTCTGGGATGCGCAGTGTGCTGCACAACGCTGCAGCAGGGACAGCTCAATGCCGCGAACCTTTACGTCCAGCTTGTTCTTTACGGTCTCTGCCAGCATCGAAGCCAGACCGCCCAGCTGAGCATGACCAAAGCCATCGGTTGCTGAGGTCTTTGCCTCAGAAACAAAGGAGCCGTCTGCGTAGTGGATGCCCTCGGAAACAGCAACGATTACGTTGTGGTTCTTCTCCCAGATTGCCGCAACATCTTCCAGGAACTCGTCCATGTTGAAGTCAACCTCCGGCAGATAAACCAGATCCGCCGGATAACCGGCAACCGAAGCCAGCGAAGCAGCGCCAGCCAGCCAGCCAGCATGACGACCCATGATCTCAATGATCGTTACCTGACCCTTGTCATATACATGAGAGTCCTGATATACTTCTGCAATCGAGGTTGCAATGTACTTTGCTGCGGAAGCAAAGCCCGGACAATGATCGGTGCCGAACAGGTCATTGTCAATCGTCTTCGGGATACCCATGACGCGGCAGTCATAGCCAACCTTCTTCATGTACTTGGAGACCTTGTTGCAGGTGTCCATGGAGTCGTTGCCGCCGTTGTAGAAGAAGTAACGAACGTTGTACTTCTTGAAGATTTCCAGAATGCGCTTGTAATCGGTATCATCGACGTCCGGATCTGCAATCTTGTAACGGCAGGAGCCCAGTGCAGAAGACGGGGTGTACTTCAGCAGCTCCAGCTCACTCGGATCTTCCTTCTCCATCACGTACAGCTGATCGTTGAGTACGCCGACAATGCCGTTGGCTGCGCCGTATACCGCCGTAATCGCGTCGGAATCCAGACCCGCCTTGATTGCGCCGTATGCGCTGGCATTGATAACAGACGTCGGACCGCCGGACTGGCCAATAATCATAGCACCTTTTAACTCACTCATTATTGTAGAACCTCCTAAAGCAGTTATGAAATGCGGTCGTGTATCCATGTCCGCACTACCTACTACTTCGGCGGACTCCGCACTTCCCAATGGTACTTCAAATATACCATATTATAGTTCAGAAATCAAATTATTTCCCCATCGTTTTCCCCGCCCGCCTGAAACTTCGTCACAATGCTTCCACACCTGTCCTTTTCAAGGCAGTATGCTCAACTCTTTGACGAAACTTTGCAGGTTCTCGTTCAAATTTCGCAAATGTCTTGATTTTATTCCTCGTAACTGGTAAAATAACAGCATATGGTATTCACAAGTCCTTCGGGACTGACGAAATATTTTCGAAAGGAAGATGAATATGCCACTCGTTACTACTACTGAAATGTTTAAGAAGGCTTACAACGGCGGTTACGCTGTCGGTGCTTTCAATGTAAACAACATGGAGATCGTTCAGGGTATCACGGAAGCTGCCGGCGAACTGAAGGCTCCGGTTATTCTGCAGGTATCCAAGGGCGCTCGCGCTTATGCAAACCACAATTATCTGGTTAAGATGGTTGAGGCTGCTGTTCTGAATTATCCGGATCTGCCGATCGCTCTGCATCTGGATCACGGCGATTCCTTCGAGGTCTGCAAGTCCTGTATTGACGGCGGTTTCACCTCCGTTATGATCGACGCTTCTTCCAAGCCGTTTGATGAGAACATTGAGCTGACCAAGAAGGTTGTTGAGTATGCACACGACCATGGCGTTGTTGTCGAGGCTGAGCTGGGCACGCTGGCTGGCGTTGAGGACGAAGTTGTTGTTGAGGCTGGTCAGGAAAGCTACACTCATCCGGAAGAGGTTGAGGAATTCGTTTCCCGCACCGGATGTGACTCTCTGGCTATCGCTATCGGCACGTCCCATGGCGCATACAAGTTCACCCCGGCACAGTGCACCCGTAACGAAGAGGGCATTCTGGTTCCGCCCCCGCTGCGTTTCGACGTACTGGAGGAGTGCATCAAGCGTCTGCCTGGCTTCCCGATCGTACTGCACGGTTCCTCCTCTGTTCCGCAGGATCTCGTAAAGATGGTCAACACCTACGGCGGCAAGATGCCGGATGCTATCGGTATTCCGGAAGATCAGCTGCGTAAGGCGGCTAAGCTGGCTGTCTGCAAGATCAACATCGACTCCGACATCCGTCTGGCAATCACCGCTCATATCCGCAAGCACTTTGCAGAGCATCCGGATCACTTCGATCCGCGCCAGTACCTGAAGCCGGCTCGTCAGGCGGTCAAGGACATGGTTGCACACAAGATCGTCAACGTTCTGGGCTGCGACGGCAAGGCATAAGTCGGTGGATTTCCACACAATATTGCAAACTGATAAGCCAATATAAATGCATGCTCCCCGTGCGGCAGGCAGAGGGTTTCCCTCCGCTTTCCGTATCGGGGAGCACCTCTTTTTCCCATAGAAAAGAAAGACCCCAGACCGAAGCCGATCTGGGGTCTCCTTGTAAAAAAGAGATATGTCAGCGGACTTGCATCCGCAGCAGCCAAAAGAAACGTTTCGCCCTTACGAATCTTACTTATTGCTGTTATAGTTCTTCATTTGCTCATTGAGCTGATCCAAATGCTCCTGCGCATTGTCCTTGGTGATGACCTCCGCGCCGCAGTCGATAAACGACTCTACTTCGTTGCCATTGAGGTAATCAACCGCCGTCTTGAGCGCTGTGTAGCCCTGCTTATAGCCGTCCTGCGCAACAGTCATCGTCTCTACGCCGTCCAGAATTGACTCACAAGCGGTAGAAATGCCGTCAAAGCCGAGGAAAATCGTATTTTCGTATGCCTTGTTGCCCTTCGCCGCACGAGCGGCCGCCATAGCGGTATCGTCGTTGTGGCACGCAATGATCGCTACGCCTTCCGGATGGTTCTGCATGATGCCTTCCATGCAGTTGACTGCCTTGTCGGCAACTGCATCCGAGTACTGAACCTCCTTGTCAAGGAACTCGCCGCCAGCCTCTTCTACGCCCTTCTTGTAGCCGTTCTTGCGCGCTTCCGCTGTGGAGTCGCCCTGTACGCCGGCAATGCTGATCAGCTTGATTTCCTCCCAACCGGCATCCTTTGCCGCCTCAACCGCTGCAATCGCGCCCTTTTTTGCGGCATCCTCCTGACCGACACCGATCAGAGAAATCTTCTTGTCCGAATCGAAATCAGTATCCATGGCGAAAATCGGGATATCCGTATTTTCTATCAGCGTTGCGACCAAATCACCCTGTAGCGGGATGACAACCATTGCATCGTACTTGTTCGAATTCAAGTCCGTCTCGATCATGTTCTGCTGCTCGTCGTATGCCGTCTCCGAGGTAGCGCCCTTCATGTCTACCTTGACGCCCAGCTCATCCGCACCCGCCTGTACGCCTGCCATCAGGTACTGGGTGTACTCGTTGGATGTGGTTTTGAACACGAAGTCAATCGTGTAATCGTTGTTCGCACCGTCCGCCGTTCCGCTGCCCTCCGTCTTGCCGGAGCTGCCGCCGCAGCCTGCCAGAGCGCCCATGCAGATTGCCGATGCCAATGTTACTGCACTCAGTCTCTTCCAAACGTTCATGGTAAAACCTCCTATTATTTTCTTCTCTTATTGTGTCTTTTCCTGTCTTCCTCGGATGAAACTCCTCCTTGTATTTTACAAAACCCGCCCGACAGCTGACGGCATTCCGCTGTCAGGCAGGTCTTATCTCACACTCATGCCAAATCGCTTCTTCCGTCGATTTTAGCGGGCGTAAATACCAAATCCCTCCGGCATCGGTTCGGTAATGCTCGGCACACCGACCAGATTCTGCTCAATAATCTCACGCGTGCGCACACCATCGGAAATCGCGCGCTCCGGGAAGCCCAGCGGGTTGAACGTCGCAATCGTGTCGTCCTGCTCGTTGAAGCCGATCTCGCGCAGCGTCTTAAAGATGCGCTCAAAGTCCACATCGCCCTCGCCCAGATGACCGATGTGTGCATGGCAGCGAACCGTACCGTTTGCATACAGCGGAGCCGGATTACAGTTATAGCGGAACAGCTTGGTGTAATCATAGGTGTCCGCAAACAGGACATGCTTCAGATGCTTACGTGCATACTTCAGATTGTGCTCAATGTCTCCCTTGCCACCGTCGTAGTGGAACGTGTGCGGAATGGAATACAGATAGCCAAGCGACGGGCTGTCATAGTAACGGATGATGTCATAGGCATCGTTATTATGCTCATAAAAATCATCCGGATGCGCCTGAATATCCAGACGGATACCGCGCTTCTCCATAATCGGAACCAGCTCGTCCAGCGAACGCATCAGCTTCGCTTCACACAGCTCCGGATTGTCTCTGCCGGGACCAAGCTCGGTGTTGAACACACGAATGTCCATCAACTCGCCGATCTCAAACATCTTCTTCCAGCAGTCTACCGCGTACTCACGAACGAATTCGTCCGGATCCTGCCAGTGGAAGCCCGTCGTCAGGGACGCAATTTTCAAGCCCGCGTCTGCGATTGCCTTTTTGTGCCACAGAACCTCTTCTCTGGTTGCCTTCGGACGCTTCCAGAAGCCCGGAAAGTCTGCGTTGTACGGATTGATGTACTCATATCCAGCGCGTGCTACGGTATCATACTGTTCCTCATAGGTCATTCCGGTCTCCCAGAATGCGCTTCCGTCAAATGCAATTTTCATATCTATCTCCTCCTTACTTCAGCATGGTTTCATGCAGGAATGCTGCGGATTTCTGAATCGCGACCAGATTGTTCGGCATCAGCGGATCTTCAACCTCAATGGAAACCGGACCGTGATAATCCCCCTCAGCCAGCGTTGCGAAGAACGTTTTCCACCACAGAGCATCGTGACCATAGCCAACGGCAACATAGTTCCACGAACGGTTGACCGCCGCGCCGTTGTAAATACCCTGTTCATAGCAATCCAGCCCCTTAATGTGCGGATTGATGCGGGAATCCTTGCCGTGTACATGATAGACCGCCTTCTGCTTGCACAGCTCACGTGCCATCATCAGCGGGTCGCCGCCCATGAAGAATACATGGCTCGGATCGAGGTTCAGACCGATGATGTCGCCAACCGCTTCTCGCAGCTTGAGCACCGTAGGTACGTTATAAACCAGATTCATCGGATGGTTTTCCAGCGCAATAGTCTCTACGCCGCAGGACTTTGCCAGCTCTGCCGCCTTTCCCCAGAATTCAATGGCAACCCCCCACTGGTAGTCGAGAACCTCCATCATCTCCGGCGGGAACGTGTGGGTTACCCAGTTCAAGGTGGTGTCGTTCGGCGCACCCGCCGGCAGACCGGACTGCGCCACGATGTGCTTGACACCCAACTCCTGTGCCAGACGGAAGGTATTCATTACATCCGGTGCATGGCTTGCCCAGCGTTCGCCCGGGCCAATCGCATTGGCCGAGCAGTTGAGCGCGTACAGCTCCAGCCCGCGGCTCTCAATTGCATTCAGGAAGTCCTTGCGTGCTTCTGCGCTGTGCAGCAGCTTTTCCATGTCCAGATGCGGCGCGCAGGAATAACCTCCGGTTGCAATTTCCAGCACCTGAATTCCCATCTTGACCGCTTCGTCCAGCACCTGCTCAAACGGCATATCCGGCAGACCGTCGGTAAACAGTCCCAGCTTCATCGGATTCGGATTGAACGAAGCCACCGGCATGTCAAATTCTTTTGGATCTATGCTCATTGTATTGTCCTCCTATTAAAACGCAACCCATGCAGAGTCGTTATCTGCGGACTCCACACACTTTTCTACCCACTTGACACCGAGCACACCGGCGTGAATGTCCGGATACCAGAAGTCGATTTCTTCGCCCTTCTCCGTCTTGTCGATTGCCTTTGCGAACTTGGTGTATAGATTGCTCCACGACTCAAACAAACCCTCCGGGTGTCCGCCGCCGATGCGGTCATCGGTCAGCGCTTCCGGATACAGATATCCATTGCCACGGCTCAGCATACGCGGCGACTCGCCCTGTACCTCATACGAAAGATAATTCGGCTTTTCCGCATCCCAAGCGACGGAAGCCTTCTCACCCACGATGCGGATGCGGAAGCCAAACTGCTCGCCCGCGTTGACGCCGCTGGACCAGATGTAGCCAATCGCACCGTTATCATATTCCATGATGGACATTGCGTTGTCCTCCAGCAATCTTCCCTCAACAAAGGACTGCTTGCTACACATAACGCGGTTGATGTTCATCTCCGGACAAATCGCTTCCGTCAGATACAGCATGTGGGTTCCCACATCGCCCATGGAGAATGCCGGTCCTGCCTTCTTCGGGTCAACGCGCCACGCCTGCGACTCTGCCTTCTTTTCCACAGCAATGTTGTTGCCGCCGTGTGCAAACTGCATGTTGATGATGCGGATTTTTCCAAGATCCCCTCTTGCAACCATCTGCCGCGCCTGTTCAATCATCTGATGCCCCGCATAGCCGTAGGACACGAACATGACCTTGCCGCTCTCCTTGACCAGCTGCTCCAGCTCACTTGCCTGCTCGGTGGTGAAGCACAGCGGCTTCTCGCAATACACATGCAGACCAGCCTTGAGCGCTGCCTTGGCAATCTCGTAATGGGTGAAATTCGGCGTTGCGATGGAAACCGCCTGAATGCCGTCCTCGCGCTTTGCCTCTGCCTCAAACATGCTCTTGTAATCGGTGTAGCAGCGCTCCGGTGCAACGTGCAGATTTTCACCAAATGCCTTGCCGCGCTCTGGATCAATGTCAAATGCACCTGCAACCAAGTCAAAATTAAAGTCTCTCAGCGCCGCCGAGCGATGAATGTAACCGATCTGGCTGCCCTTGCCGCCGCCAACCATGCCCCAACGAATCGGCTTGTCTACATTCTTTTCTCCAAAAATCATAGATAATCACTCCTTATTATCCCTATCCGTTTCAAAACAGTGTATTTTATTCCTATTTTACCTATCGTGTTGTGAGTTCTGCCGCCGGGAAGCTCCGTACCTCCCGACGCCAGCGCTCTGAGAAAGAAGAAAATTACCGTGAAGTAATGTGTTATGTTATACTCATTATGCGGCGATGCCAATCGGTGAGAAGAAAATATACAATCCGATTGCCAGCGCTGCACCAATGATGCAAACAATGTGGCGATATTTCCACGGCGTCATATCAACCGTACCCGTTGCCGGCGGATTCCACTCCTCCTGCTTGCTCGTTACGTTCAAAATCAGATAGAACAGGATTTCCAGCACGAACAGCACTGCCATCGCGTACAGATAGTGAATCGGCTCTCCCGTTGTCGGATAAACCGGCTGAACCAGCAGGAAGATTGCATACACAGCAATGTGGAACACCGTCACTGCCTTCGGCGTCCAGTTCGGTACGCGCTTGAAGAAAATCGCACCCATAATGGTGGTCAGAATCGGCAGACCGAGAAACTGCATCATGGAGTTCAAAAACGTTGTAATACCATTTGCATACGCAATAAACGGCGAGATCGCAATCGAAATTACGGCAACCACTGTACCAAAACGCTTGGCAATCATAACGTAGTACGCTTCTTTTTCTCCCGGCTTGACAATCGCTCGGACTATATCCAGCGCGAACATGGTCGCCGCTGAGTTCAGAACCGAATTAAACGAGGAGAGAATTGCGCCGAACAGAACCGCCGCAAAGAATCCCATGATTGGCTTCGGAATAACCGCCGTGATCAATGCCGGATATGCAACGTCAATCGCATTGCTTCCCGCGGCGGCAATCGTATCCTGAATCGAAGGCAGGAAGTACGCGATAACACCCGGCAGAAC
>CAVBHI010000185.1:0-2971 GCA_963595115.1 bacterium | reverse complement strand
GGGCTAGGATTATGGCATTATCCGTTCACATTAAAAAGAAATTAAAAGATTTTGAGCTGACTGTCGATTTTGATATGGATGAAGGTATTGTCGGATTCTTAGGTTCTTCCGGCTGTGGAAAAAGCATGACTTTAAAATGTATCGCAGGAATCGAGACACCAGATGAAGGAAGAATCGTCCTTGATGATAAAGTTCTTTTTGATAAAAAGGCAGGAATCGATCTTTCGCCACAGAAACGTAAGGTGGGATATCTTTTTCAGAATTACGCATTATTTCCACACATGACAGTAAAGCAAAATATCGAGGCAGGACTTGCGGCATCAAATAAGTCAAAACAGGAGAAAAAAGAAACCGTGGAACGCCTTTTAGAACAGTTCCACATCAAGGAACTGGAAAACTCCTACCCAGTTCGTATCTCTGGTGGACAGCAGCAGAGAACCTCCATCGGACGCGCGATTATCAAAAATCCGGATTTGCTGCTGTGCGATGAGCCAACCGGTGCGTTGGATTACTCCACCTCAAAGGAAATCCTGAAGCTGATCGAGGACGTCAACCAGCGATATGGCAATACCATTCTTTTGGTTACGCACAACGATGCAATTCGACATATGGCACATCAGGTTATTATGTTACATGACGGTCAGATTCGTCGTATTGATTATAATACGACGCGTGTGCCCGCAGTTGACCTGAACTGGTAAGGGGGCATCGTGAAAAATCCACTGAGTAAGCGTCTGCGGCGTGAGCTGCGGAGTGATATTGGAAAGTACGGCGCTCTTTTTCTTTTCCTGGTTGTTATGGTCGGATTCATCTCTGGTTTTTTGGTTTCGGATAACAGCCTGAAAGCGGCATACGACAACAGCTTTGAAAAATATAATGTAGAGGACGGTCATTTCACCTTCCTGCGGAAAGCGGACATGGAACAGCTCAATCAGGTAGCGGAGGAATACGACATCGAAATTACGCCGCTGTTCTATAATAATAAGACCTTATCAAACGGAAGCACCATACGCATCTATGCTATGCGCGATAAAATCAATCAGGCGTGTTTGATGGACGGCGCTTTTCCAAGCAGTCAATCGGAGATTGCCATTGACCGCCTGTATGCGGAAAACAACCACATTCAACTGGGCGACACGATAGAGATCGGAGGCAAAGAATATACCGTCTGCGGCTTTGTGGCGCTGACGGACTACAGCGCACTGTTCAAAAACAACTCGGATATGATGTTGGATGCGAGTAATTTTTGCGTCGCTGTTATGACGCAAAAAGCCTTTGACCGTCTCGGCGAAGCCGGTCGGAAGTACTGCTACGCGTGGACGGAAAACGTTGAACCGGAAAGTAAGCAGCAGGCAAATGATCGGGCGGAGGATCTGATGAAAGCCGTCGCCAAGAAGGGTGTTTTGACGGACTTTGTCCCGCGCAACGACAACCAGGCGATTATGTATACCGGCAACGATATGGGTGGCGACAAGGCGATGATGATCGCCCTGCTCTACATCATTGTAGCCCTGCTGGCGTTTAGCTTTGCGGTCACAGTTAAGAGCACCGTGGAACAGGAAGCACTTCCGATCGGAACACTGCTTGCCTCGGGTTATACGCGCGGAGAGTTGCTGCGGCATTATCTTACCCTTCCGACGCTGGTCACGCTGAGCGCAGCGGTGCTCGGAAATATTATGGGCTACACGATGTGGAAGGACTTGATGGCGAGTCTGTACTATCATAGTTACTCGCTGACAACCTACGTAACGCTGTGGAATGCAGAGGCATTTTTGGAAACGACGGTCGTTCCGGTGCTGCTGGTTCTTGCGGTAAATATGCTGGTGCTGACGCGTCAGCTGTCGCTGCCGCCGATTCAGTTTCTTCGTCGGGAGCTGCGACGCAAGAAGAAAACGCGTGCGGTTCGTCTGCCGCGGCTGCCGTTTCTGACACGCTTTCGTCTGCGCATTATCCTGCAGAATCGGACGGCGTACCTGACGATTATTATCGGCATCCTGATGGCGAATATCCTGATGATGTTTGGTCTGTGCCTGCGTCCACTGTTTCTGCATTTTAAGGATGACGTGCTGGAATCGCAGTTTGCCTCCTATCAATACATTCTCAAGGGAACGGCGCAGAGCGATGAGGACGAATACTCCACCTATACGATGATTTCTCCGCTGTTGTCGGTGTTCCGCCAAGGCGCGGGTATTCTGAAGCTGGACGATGCAGACTACTATCTCGGCTTCCGAATCAAAACGGATAATAAGGATGCCGAAAAGTATCTTGTCAACGCGCTTCAGCAAAAGAGCGAGAGCACTCGGACAGAGGATATTACGGTGTACGGCATCCAGCCGAATTCCAAATATCTCAAGAATCTCGATTTGCCGGAGGGAGACAATACAGTTATTGTTTCCGACAGTTATCAGAAGAAATACGATCTTCAGGTCGGGGATACGATCACATTAGATGAAAAATATGAGGACAAACAATATACTCTTACGGTTGCAGGCGTGTATCCGTATGCGGCATCGCTGTGTGTTTTCATGCCGCTGGATGAGATGCGGCAGACATTTGGATACACGAATGATTCCTATTCCGGCTATCTTTCCAATGTAGCGCTGGACGATTTGGATGAAGAGGGAATTGCATCGGTTATCACGCAGGATGACCTCACGGTGCTGGCAGATCAGCTCAATGATTCCATGGGAAGCATCGTGTGGCTGATCTCCGGTGTGGCGATTCTGCTGTATCTGCTGGTTTTGTATTTACTGAGTAAGATGATTGTAGAGAAAAATGCACAGTCGATTTCCATGGTCAAGATTCTCGGCTACACGGAGCAGGAGGTCAGTGCATTGTATAATAAGGCGACGGCAAGCGTGGTGGCATTTGCGCTGATTATCAGCCTGCCGGTGTGCCGGGCAACGATGAAGCTGGTCTTGGTGGAGATGATGCTCAAGCAGATGAACGGATGGATTAACTTTTATATTGC
>CAVBHI010000184.1:0-3292 GCA_963595115.1 bacterium | reverse complement strand
GTCACCAATAAAGTGCGCCATGGAGAAATACTGGAACTTTGCCAGATATGGTCCGATAATCAGCGCCATGACGATACCGGCGACAATACCTTCACCAAACAGCTGCCAATAGGCAGAGATACCATACGTATAACCACGTCCCGCCTGACCGACAAACAATCCGGCACCCAGCAGACTGGAAAACGCCGTCATCGTCAGGAAGAAACCGCTTGTCTTACCACCGGCAATAAAATAATCCTTTTCGTCTTCAATTTTGGTGGAACGGCGCAGACCTTCCCAAATACAGAAGCCTAAATCTGCCGCCATTAGAAGTATTGTTATAACTTTAATTGTCGTTGACATAAAAACCTTCCTTTCTTTTACCTTCAACCGTATTCAAACTATCGCAATTTTTTCTTTCCTCCTTCCCCGCGGTATAATTCCCTTATTCACACTATATGGGATCATCATTTCATTGTGGTTTGACCGCAATGCCCGAAATTTTCACCTCGAATGGCAAGTCGTCAATTGGCAGTACGGAGATGCGCTCCAACGCTTCTTCTCTTGAAAGTGCTGACACCTCCTCAAACACGTACTCCCTTCCCAGATATTCATACGCCGATGCGCCCAAACGGTGGAATGGTAAAAATTCCAGCGACACACAGCTTGGAAGCTGTGTACAAAACTCCGCAGTCTGCAAGATATTTTCTTTGCTGTCATTCACATTTGGAATCAGCGGAACGCGCGCATACAGCGGGATATGTGGAAACTCCTGCGATACTCTGCGAACGTTGGTCAGAATGGTTGTGTTTTCCACTCCCGTCCATTTTTGGTGTAGTCTTTTGTCCATGTGCTTGAGATCAACAAAGTAACTGTCCAGATATGGCATCAGCTTTTGGATATTATCATACAAACCGAACATATCCAACTCGGCTGCCGTGTTGATACATTCCTCCCGGCAGGCTTTCAACAGCTCCTTTGCAAAATCCGCCTGCATCAGCACGTCGCCGCCGCTCAGTGTGACGCCGCCGCCGGAATGAAAGTAAAACAAGCTATCCTTGCGAATGTCCTTCATAATGTCGTCCACGCTCATTGTCGTACCATAAATGCCAATGGCGTGAGTCAGACAGACATCGGCACATCGAAAACAGTGGATGCACTTCGTGGTGTCCCGCACGATAGCCGTTCGGTCTGCCGACGGGGAAAGCGCTTTTTGCGGACAGGCTCGTATGCAGTCCGCGCAGTGGCGGCACTTGATCTTTTTATAGAACCACTCCGGCTTCGGCGAATGGGATTCCGGCGTGGAGCACCATGCACAACGAAGAGGACATCCCTTGAGAAAAACGACCGTGCGCAAGCCGACACCATCATTGGGTGAAATGCGCTCGATGCGCAATACCGTTCCCTCTTTCATGTTTTGTCCTCCTTCCTGTCTATTGCTTTGCCCACCCGACTGGAGCAACGTTGCTCCAGCCGAATGTGCGAAGTCGATTTTTTGTTCTTACATTGCGTCCTGCGTGGTGCGGGAGATAATATCGTTCTGCGTCTCCGGTCCCAACTCCGTGAAGAAGGCGGTGTATCCGGCAACGCGAATCAGCAGATCGCTGTGATCCTCCGGATGCTCCTGTGCATCATGCAGCACTTCTTCATCAACAACGTTGAACTGTACATGGAATACGCCCAGCGAGCACATGGTCTTGAGATATGCCATCAGTGCTTCTACCGAATGCTCACCGCGGGCAAACGCCGGATCGAGCTTCTGGTTGAGCAGCGTGCCCTGATTGAATCTGCCATGCGGGATATTGGCAACGCTGCGGATGACCGCGCTCATGCCATTGGTATCCGTGCCCTGCTCCGGGCTAAGGCCGTCTGCCAGCGGCTCCCACGCATTGCGTCCGCACGGCAGTGCGCCAACCTCGCCGCCGAACGGCGTGTTGCCGGATACCGGCAGAATGCCTGCGGTGTAGCGGCCATAGACATGCTGGAAGCTCTCAATATAATCTGCGATAAAGTTGAACATATCGCGCGCCATTGCGTTGGAAACCTCGTCATCGTTGCCGTACTTGGTGGCGTTGATGCACATGGTTTGTACCTCCTGATAGCCCTCGAAGTTTGCCTCCAGCGCCTTGCACAGCGTGTCCATCGAAACTTTCTTGGAATCGTAAACCAGCTCCTTGACTGCCAGAATGCTGTTAATCAGGTCAGCAACACCGATTGCATCCAGACCGTCACCCATGCTGTACTTCGGACCGCCCCACGCGTAGTCCAAACCGGTCTCCAGGCACTCAGCGAAGGTCAGCGAAGCGACCGGACACTCCATATCACGGACGATTTCCGTCGTAACCTGATTGCCCGCTACCATGCACTTGATAACATAGCGAATCTGCGTCTTAACCGCTTCGAGGAACTCCTCAAACGTCTTGAAGTTGCGCGGATCACCGGTTCGTGCCGCGGCATAGCGGTTGTACTTACGGCTCTTGCCGTCATTCAGCGCGAACTCAACGATCGCACCCAGATTGTAGTCCGCATACGAGGTGTAGCAGCGCTGCTTGCCAGCCAAGCTGGTCTCAACACAGCCGCACGGATTCCAGTTATATGCCTCCGGCAGCGGAACACCCTTGTTCAGCATCATCATGATGCCAGCTTCGTCATTGTGGAACGCCGGGAAGCCGGTACCCAGCTGAAGCAGCTCAACAACCTTGCGCAGGAACTTGTCCGGATTACGCGCCATGTTGTACTTTACCGACAGCGACGGCTGGAACATCTGAACGTCTGCCGTTGCCTGCAATACCTGATAGGACAGCTCGTTGACAGCGTCCATACCGTTACGATCTACACCGCCGACGCAGAGGTTCTGAAACAGCGGATAACCGGCGGAATAGCGTGCACTCGTCGCATCTTGGAAGATGCACGGCTCAGAGAACTTGACCCACAGGCAGTCCAGCAGCTCCTGTGCTTCATCCTCTGTCATGCGGCCTGCCTCGATGTCCGCTTTATAGAACGGATACATGTACTGGTCAAAGCAGCCCGGGTTGTAGCTTGCCGACTCATGCTCCATGTAAATGCAGGTGTGCAGGAAGAACATGGACTGAAGCGCTTCGTGGAACGTGCGTGCCGGCTGCTCCGGTACACGGTCACAGATCTCGGCGATCTTTTCCAGCTCGGCCTTGCGCTTCGGGTTCTGCTCGGTCTTTGCCATCTCTGCCGCCTTTGCGGAGTAGCGCTTGCCCAGCTGACGCAGACCCTCACAGATCAGCAGCTCGGATTCGAGGTACTTGATCTTTTTGTAATCGCCCGGTGCGGTGATGTCCAT
>CAVBHI010000183.1:0-4630 GCA_963595115.1 bacterium | reverse complement strand
TACGAGATCAACGACCTGCGTGAGGGCTACTACACTCTCATCCAGTTCGAGTCTGCTCCGGCTTTTCCGGCTGAGCTCGACCGTGTCTTTAAGATCACGGACGGCGTTATGCGTTCCATCATTGTTTCCAGAGACTAAGGACTGGTGAACGGATATGCTGAATAAAGCAATTCTGATGGGTCGTCTCACGCGCGACCCCGAGCTTCGCTACACGCAGAACAATACTCCCGTTGTCTCATTCTCCATCGCTGTTGACCGCAACTATGGCGGCAAGGGCACGGAGCGTCAGACCGACTTCATCGACATCGTCGCATGGAGACGCACGGCGGAGTTTGTCTCTCAGTGGTTTACCAAGGGACAAATGATTATTGTTGTAGGTAGCATCCAGTCCAGACGCTGGCAGGACAAAAACGGCAGCAATCGCACGTCGATTGAGGTTGTCGCTGACGAAGTACAGTTCGGCGAAAGCAAGCGCTCCCGCGACGCCGGAAACGGCGGTTTTGACGTGGGCTATCAGGCAAGCTATCCTGCTCCACAGCAGAACAGCGCCCCGCGCTCCGCTCCGAACTTCGATCTGCCGACCGGCGGTTCGGACTTCAGCGAGATTTCCGATGACGACGGCGAGGTTCCGTTCTAAATTACCGATAAGGAGGTTACGACCATGGCTGAAGAAAAAAGAGACTACCGCCCGAATCGCGGCGGACGCCGCCGCAGAAAGGTTTGCTCTTTCTGTGTCGATAAGGTAGATTCCATTGATTATAAGGATATCGCAAAGCTCAAGAGATATATGTCTGAGCGCGGCAAGATTCTTCCGCGCCGTATGACCGGCACCTGTGCAAAGCATCAGCGTCAGCTGACCGAGGCAATCAAGCGTGCACGTCATATCGCTCTGCTCCCCTACACGGCAGAGTAAGCTATTGTTCTATTGTAACAGGATACCGAAAAGGACGCACGAAAATGCGTCCTTTTTTCGTTACCATGTTCGCCGCCTGCGCCAAAAAAATCCGGCTGAAACCGATTCGCATCCGTCTCAGCCGGTTGGCTTTTCTCTGTTTTCCTGTTACGTCGCCGGATAGTTCGTCGAGTGCAATAGACTGATGCCGCTGCTGTTTCGGCTGCTCCATGCCGAATAGCTGACGTGTCGCACGCTGACCTGATTTGAGCCAACCCAGTTGGCATCATAAACCGTGAAGCCGCTGCTGTCGCTCGAAACGAAAATCATCGTGTGGATCTTCGGCGCATTCATCTGGAGCACATCGCCCGGCTTTGCCTTTCCGATCAGCTTTTTTATGCTCTTTGCCGAGTACGACGAGCTGCGCGCCTCCACGGTATAGTTTTGAGCGTAGCCGCTGCTCTTTGCGCTGCCATCGTAGTTCCAACGCGTCTCCTTGCCGAACATCCGGTAGAACACCTCTCGTCCAAATCCCATGCACTGAGAGCCGCCTGCAAAGCTGTAACCGCTTCCCAGATATTTGCCCGACGGGTATTTCTTCATCACAGCCTCCAAGCGCTGCGATGCCACTGCCGTGTCCTCTTTCACCTTGCTGTCAAACGTCCATATTTCCGTCTTCGCGCCGGAATAGCGCACCGTCTTTACGTTAGACGAACGGGCGGAAACCGCCGTATAATTGGTTCCTGCACGGACGATGGAGTACGCTCCGCTCCATTTTTTATCAATATAATACCGCGTCGAGTTTCCCAGCTTGAGCTTTGAACCGGCAGCAGCTGCTGTGCCGACCTTTTTTCCGTTTCCGGCAAACGATGTAATTGTATATTCGCCGTTGCCGACATACTTGACGTAAAATTTCTCCGACGCGGATACCGACTTGCTGTCCATGACGATACTCTGTCCGCCGGAAACCTTCATCGACGTGCCGCGCTTTACGTTGTCAATCGTATATACGCCGGATTCCAACGTCTTTGTATGCAGCTGTTCGTTCTTTTGCAGAGACCATTTCTGCGTATCCGCACCGGTATACACCGTCATAACCGCTCTGCCATTCTGATTGGTCAGCGCCTGCGTCAAGTCAGACACCAGACGAATCGAAACCGTTCCGTCCGCTTCCTCAATCACGGCAAAGCTCGTGCTCTCCGTCGTACCCTGCGCGGTCTGTACCAGACCGTCACTCGTGCTGCTCAACAGCTTCCCCTTCGCCGTTCGGCTTTTCAGCGTGATGCTGCCGTTTTCCGCCTGCTTCACGCCATAGGTCTGGACGGTCAGCGACTGATTCGCTCGACAGACAATCGCTGCCTTTTCTCCACCGCCTCGACCATGTGTAGACAGCACCGTTTGATCTGCCACGCTCACAATTTGATAATTGCCGTTTTCCAGCGTCACCGACTGCGTTGACTGCTGCGGATTCACGGTAATAAGAACGCCGCTTTCGTCTGTCGCCGGAACGGAATCCATCACCTGCGTATCCTCTGCGGTAACCTCCTCAACCGGCATCGCCAGCGCACCGGTACACGCAATCGCACCGCACACCACGGCGGACATCATATACCGCATCTGGTTGTTTTTCCACATCTTATGACCTCTCATTCGTCTCCCCCTTTGCCCCTTATTTTTCTTATATTATTGAGTATACCATAATTTTTCGTTTTTGTGTTACCGTTCTGTAATTTTTGTTATATTTTTGTAATCCTCCTTGTCCCCCCCCCCGTTTTTCTTGTACATTATCCACAAGTTTTTTCATCTATTTTCTACCCACATATTCCCTTCATTCAAATTTATTCTCTTCCCATTCGATATTCTCATCTTTTTTACCAAAAATATCTGTCATTTTTGCGAAAAATATGGTATACTTTGGTCACAGATAAAAACACATGCGCGTATTTTGCGGTTTTCCCCGCAGTTACCGCCCGTTTCGTAAGGAGGCTTTGTCATGAAAAACTATATCATTACAATCGGACGTGAATTTGGCAGCGGCGGCAAGGAAATCGCCCAGAAGCTTGCGGAACGCCTTGGTATCAAGTATTATGACAAAGACTTGGTTACTATCGCTGCCAGAAAGCGCGGCATCTCGGAGGAGGTCGTCGCCGATGCGGAGGAAAACATTCCGAGCATTTGGGACAGCAACGCGGTTGGTCTCCCGATCTTCCAGGATCGCCTGTTTCAGGTTCAGTCCAATATCATCTTGGACATTGCGGAAAAAGAAGCTCCCTGCATCATTGTCGGACGCTGTGCGGATTATGTCCTTCGCGACTTCCCAAACGTGCTCAACGTTTTTGTTCACGCGGACAAGGAATTCCGTATTCATCGCATCATGGATACCGAGTCGTTATCGTATCCGGAAGCGAAGTCGCGTGTGAAAAAGACCGATAAGACCCGCCGCGCCTACTATCAGTTTTATACGGATCGTAAGTGGGGTACCGGCATTCAATACGATATGCTGTTAAGCAGCTCGACGCTCGGACTTGATGTCTGTGTAGACATTCTATACGCGGCGGTTCAGGCATATGCGAACAAATAACGGACAACATAGATTCTTCGGCTTATAAAAAGGGACTGCTGCAAGTTGATTTTGCAGCAGTCTCTTTTCCCTGTTATTCATTTTCAAAATAATCGGGAAACATCTCTCGAATTTCTTTTTCCCGCCGCTCCATGTCTTGATAGTCGTGGTGGCGGTCGAGTATCTCCATCAATTCCTTTTCGTCCCCACTCTCTATCGCACGCACAATGTCCTGATGCTCCTGATAGGATTTTTCCAACGCCCCCGGTCGGCGAAGATCCAGCGTCAGCATTCGATTGTAGTGTGCGCGGGAATTGGAGATGATTTCCCAAATCATCTCATGTCCAGCGACACGAAAAATCTCATTATGGAACGCATTGTCGTGCTTGATATAACCGATAACATCCATATTCTTCACACATTGCGACATAAAATACAGCTCTTGATCCACTGCGTTTTGAATCGGGGCTTTGTCGCGGCACAGCATAACGCAGACATCCGTATCCACAATATGCCGCATATACGCGATCTCATGTGCCAAATGAAAATCAATCGCAGAGACATAGGTACCTCTCTGCGGGTACACCTCTACCATGTACTCGTTGGACAGGCGAATGAGCGCCTCTCGTATCGGCGTGCGGCTGACGCCAAGCTGTTCGATCAATTCATTTTCATGGATAATCGAACCCGGCATAAGCTCCAAATACTGAATGGCGTCTTTCAATGTGTTATATACTTCCGTGCGGTTTCTTCCGCGCTTTCGTTTGAATTCCGTCATAATGATACTCCTTACATACCACTTTTTAAGCAAGAATTAATACATTAATATATTATACTATTTTTTCTTAAAAAGCAATGAAATATTCCAATTTTATTTTTTTTAAGGGAATCCATACCACCAATTCTTGAAAAAAGAACGCCCTTCGTGTTTGTTGCACGCAGGGCGTTCCATTGGAGAAAATTTGAAGAGAGGAATTGTTATTTATTTCACATTTTTATAGAAAGAGTGTGCCATTTAGCCAATCAGATCGTGAATGTCATAGCACTCCAGATCCAGTGCTTCTGCAACGCCGGCGTAGGTGCACTTGCCTTCATAGCAGTTTACGCCCTGTGCCAGGCACTCGTCGTCCTTAACCGCCTGCTCAAAGCCCTTGTTCGCCAGCTCCAGACCGTGTGCC
>CAVBHI010000182.1:0-3848 GCA_963595115.1 bacterium | reverse complement strand
GTATCCACCCTCCTCATACTCGATTCCCAATCACATATCAATGTAACATTATTATGATACCCAAAAGCCATGCCGAAATCAAGAGCGGAAAAAAGCCGCGTTTTGTGTGTTTTCCCAAGTCGTTAAACTTGACAAAGTTTTTGGTATCATGATAAAATAAAAAAGTAATTTCATAGATCGATTGAGGCGCGGTACACATAAGTATCCAGTCGGAAAAAGCGCAATTTTAAGGAAGCTGGAAAAAGGGTTTGCCGCCGAAGAAAATGGTTTTGCGCGGCTGTTTGTCTGGACGGGTTCGAGAAGATCGGCTCGGCTGTCACCGGCTTGTTCCCGTGATGCGCTATCGTTATCCTGTGCTGCTTTTTGCAGCGGCACTGTTTTATCAGCCGGTTTTTTCGTAAAACTGGCTTTTGTTTTTGCTCAAATTCGGAAACGGTTTAACAAATCGAGTATATGAATAGAATAGCAGACTCACAGGAGGAATTCGAGATGAAACAGTACAATGTTGGCATTATCGGAGCAACCGGTATGGTAGGTCAGCGCTTTGCTACGCTGCTGGAAAACCACCCGTGGTTCCATGTTGTCGCCCTTGCAGCCAGTGGTCGCAACAAGGGCAAGACCTATGCAGAAGCCGTAGAGGGTCGTTGGAAGATGTCCACGCCGATTCCGGAGTCTTTCCGCGACATGGTTCTGTATGACGCAGAGGGTGACGCGGAGGAGTTCGCATCCAAGGTTGATTTTACGTTCTGCGCCGTAAATATGAAGAAGGATGTCATCCGCGCATTGGAAGAAACCTATGCAAAGCTGGAGTGCCCTGTCATTTCCAACAACAGCGCTCACCGGTTTACCAAGGATGTTCCGATGATCATCCCGGAGGTCAACGCAGACCATGCTAAAATCATTCCGGCACAGCGCAAGCGTCTGGGCACCAAGCGCGGCTTTATCGCCGTCAAGTCCAACTGCTCGATCCAGTCTTATGTTCCGGCACTGACGGCTTTGCAGGAATTCGGCATTGAAAAGGTTGCTGTTTGCACGTATCAGGCGATCTCCGGCGCAGGCAAAACCTTTGAGAGCTGGCCGGAAATGGTAGACAACGTCATTCCGTACATCGGCGGTGAGGAGGAAAAGTCGGAAAAAGAGCCGATGAAGGTTTGGGGCAGCATTCAGGGCGATGAAATCGTATCCGCCTCGGAACCGGTTATTTCTGCGCAGTGCCTGCGTGTTCCGGTTTCTGATGGACACACCGCCGCTGCTTTTGTCAAGTTCAAGAATAAGCCGACAAAGGAACAGATTCTGTCTGCATGGGCAAATTACTCCGGACGTGCACAGGAGCTGGAGCTTCCGTCCGCGCCGAAAAAGTTCCTGCATTACTTTGAAGAGGATGATCGTCCGCAGGCAAGGCTCGACCGCAATCTGGAAGGCGGTATGGCGGTTTCCATCGGTCGTCTGCGTGATGATGTTATTTTTGACTATCGTTTTGTATCCCTGTCTCATAACACCCTGCGCGGCGCAGCAGGCGGCGCTGTCGAAATGGCAGAACTGCTGTGCGCGGAAGGCTACATGGATTAATTTTTTCAACTGATTCCGATTGGAGGGGAATTCTATGAAGAAGCCTGTTTTTACTGGTGCTAATGTCGCCATTATTACCCCGATGACCGCCACCGGCGATGTAAACTATCCGGAGTTTAAGAAGATTATTGATGATCAGATTGAGCGCGGTATTGATTCCATCACCATCTGCGGCACAACGGGTGAAAGCTCTACCTTGACCGACAAGGAGCATAAGGAAGCCATCACGTTCTGCATTGACTACGTCAACGGACGTGTTCCGGTTATTGCCGGTACAGGTTCTAACGATACCCGCTATGCCATTGAGCTGTGCAAGTTTGCTTCCAAGGCTGGTGCCGATGGTCTGTTGACCGTTACCCCATACTATAACAAGACCTCCCAGAATGGTCTGATTCACCATTTTAATACGCTGGCTGACTGCTCGGATACCCCGATCATTCTGTACAACGTACCGAGCCGTACCGGTGTCAGCATTGCTGCCAACACCTATTACGAGCTGTCCAAGCATCCGAACATCAACGGCTGCAAGGAAGCTTCGGGTGATTTTTCTCTTCTGGCGGAGGCAATGCGCCTTTGCGGCGACGACATGAACTTCTGGTCCGGTAACGATGATATGATCGTTCCGATCATTGCAATGGGCGGTAAGGGTGTCATCTCGGTTCTTGCCAACGTTGCGCCGGATGTCTCCCATAGCATTGCCAAGGCTGCTCTGGACGGCAATTACGCAGAAGCGCGCACACTTCAGCTGAAGTACCTCGACCTCATCAACGCCCTGTTTACGGAAGTCAATCCGATTCCGGTTAAAATGGCAATGAAGCTACTCGGATGGGATGTCGGTGAGCTGCGTCTCCCGCTCTACCAGATTTCCGATGCACATGCAGAGCAGCTGAAGAAGGCTATGGTAGAAGCCGGCCTGACCTTGGCAAAGTAAAGGAGTACGGTAGATGTTGAAAATTGGACTCTGCGGCTGCAATGGTCGTATGGGCAAGGTCATCACAGACATTGTCTCAAAAAAAGATAACATGAAAATTGTCGCCGGATTTGATGCGTATACACAGAAGCTTTCGGATTATCCGGTTTATGCTGACCCGCATGAATTCACCGGCGAGTGTGATATTATCATTGATTTTTCCAATCCGGCTTCCTTAGACGGTCTGCTGTCTTACTGCAAGGCGCATAAGACCCCGATTGTCATCTGCACCACCGGCTTTTCTAAGGAGCAGCTTGACACCATCCGCGCCATATCTTCTGAGATTCCGGTGTTCCGTTCCGGCAACATGTCGATCGGCATCAATCTGCTGATGGATTTGCTGCGCAAGTGCGGTACGGTTCTAGGCGACAATTATGATGTCGAAATCATTGAAAAGCATCACAATCAGAAGCTGGACGCTCCGTCCGGCACCGCTCTGATGCTGGCGGATGCAGTCAACGAAGCGCTTCCCTATGATGTGGAGTATGTCTACAACCGCCATGATCGTCGTGAGAAGCGTCCGGCGCATGAAATCGGTATCCATTCCGTCCGTGGCGGCACGATTGTCGGGGAGCATGAGGTTCTATTTGCCGGTCGTGATGAGATGATTGAAATTCGTCACACGGCACTGTCCCGTGAGGTATTTGCTGTCGGCGCAGTAGATGCAGCGGCATTCCTCGCACAGCAGACACAGCCGGGCATGTATGACATGTCGGACGTTATCGCTGCAAAGTAAGTCAATAATACTCCCGGCAACGAAGAACCCAAAGCTCCCGTTGTCGGCTGTGAATCAATTGCTTTTTCGGCAAATTTTCAGGGCAAGAAATCAGAGGTTTCCTTTGATTTCTTGCCCTGTTTGTATATCGGATATGGAGAAGTCGTTCTAATTACTCTGCCACCGAACCGATGTCGCTCTTGTCGAGAGAAGCCAGCTGTTTTTTCAGCTTGTCCATATGCTCCTGCGCATTGTCTTTGGTTACAATCTGCACATCGCTTTCTACAAAGCCTTCAACATTCTTACCATTTAGGTAGTCCACCGCCGCAACAACCGCATTATAGCCGGTACCGTAGGTATCCGATGCAACGGTCATGGTTTCTTCTCCATTCAGGATCGACTCGCAAGCGGAGATATTGCCGTCAATACCAACGAAAATGGTGTCCTTGAATGCGTCATTTCCCTTTGCCGCGCGTGCTGCTGCCATCGCACAGTCATCGTTGTGACAGAGGATCATAGCAACGCCTTCCGGATGATTCTGCATAATCGCTTCCATGCTGTTTACCGCCTTATCCGCAACGGAGTCTGCATACT
>CAVBHI010000181.1:0-5333 GCA_963595115.1 bacterium | reverse complement strand
TACTACCGCAAAGCTGACCATTAAGTCTGCCGCCGTGACCTTAATGGTCAGCTTTGCGGTAGTACGTCCGCTTACAAAGCGGAACGCGTAGCGCTGATAGCCATTTGCCGACTGGGCGTACAGCGACTTATTCTTGCGCATACTCTTTTCGCTCACGCCGCTCTTGCCGTAAACATGACAGGACGCGGTCGAGTCGCTCTTGCGAAGCCACACATACGCCGTATCAAGATCGCGTGTGGTTGTCGCCGTGTACGAGGTCTTGCTCGGATCAAACGTCGGCTCCATTGTGAAATCCGTCTTGACCGTTTGCGCGGATGAGCTGAGCGACAGCTGCTCCAGCTTGCAGTCCTTGCTCAACAGCGAAATTTCATAGCTGGTCTTGGAGGTCTTCGCCGTCACCGTCTTAGAATAGGTCACATAGCCGTCCTTGCTCGCGGTCAGCGTGTACTTTTCTCCCGCTATCAGACGGTATGTATACTTGCCGTTCTTGCCAGACCACTTATCAATCGCGGTCTTTCCGTGCTTTACCGTCAGCTTTGCACCCGTCGGTTTAACGGTAATCTCCGCCTTGACGACAGCGGCAAGGTCAGCGCTCTTGACCTCCGAGGTCTTGCCGCCGTTGGTCTTGAGACCAACCCAAACCGTGCTCTCTTCATCAGAAATATCGGTCAGCCTGATCTGCGTCATACCTTTTTCGACCGTCTTCGTCTGTTCGGATGCAAACACATCCGGCTTTTCCGCATCGCGGTCGGTAATCGTATAATACAGCGTACCGTCCGACTGGCTGTTTACCGTCAAATCTGCAAGCGAGGTGTCCTCGACATGTCGATCTACGGATACCTCAGAAATCGTCGGGGTATCCGGCGTATCCTCACTCTTTGCCTCCAGTGCAATAACCGAGCCGTTGACAGTACTGTAATACAGCTCTCCGCCCTCGGACGCAACCGCCCCTGCGGTCTTGCCCTGCTTGTCACTGTCCGGTGTATATAGGGTCGCGACTGTACCACTTGTTGCCGAAGCGGTATCCAAGAACGAATACAGGGAACCCTTTTCGTCGTTTGTCGTGTAGTAGATGCGAACCTCATCGTTTGTCTCTGCCGCCAACGGCGCACCCTGTACAAAGCCGGTCGTATCCAAGCTATACGCCGCCTTCAATTCATTTGATGCGCTGTCATACGTAAGAACCTTCATGCTGGCACCGGAGGTCGCTTCCTCTGTGCTCCCGCTCACACCCACATATACGCGGTCATTCACAACGGTCGGCGTGGTTGCCGCCGCACCGCCAAGGTCATAAGAGGTCTTGCTTCCGAATTTGCCGTCTGACTTCAATTCCACCCGAAACAAAACGCCGCTCTCGCACGTAAAGTACAATCCGTCGTCATCCTTCACAATCGATGAGGCAACGGCATTTTTGGTTCCGTCCTTTGTCTCCAGCGTGTCAATCTGCTCACCGGTATCCGGCTTCACCGAATACAAAACGCCCTGCTCCGACCCAAATACCACGCAGTCATCGGATGCATACGCACCGACACCCGCGAAGCTACCGGATATCTTATTTTTCCACTCAGTGGATTTGGTTTCCTTCTCCTGACTCGGATCGTCATCCGACGCCGTCAGGCAAACGAACGCGCTGCTCGTGCCAGTATAAACCTTTCCATTTGCGCTGACAATCGGACAGGTAATGCTGTCACCCAGTTTCTCACTTACCCAGAGTGACTTCAAGCTGTCCGCATCAAACGCCTGCACGCGTCCGTCGCTCAGCGCAACGAATACCTTGCCGCCTGCAACCGTCGGCGCAATCTCCGACGAGGCAATCTCTGCCTCCAGCTTTTCTTCGTTTAGAATCGATCCATCGTCTCGATCCAGCCGATACAACGTACTGCCGGATGCCGTATAAACGGAATCATCCGTGCTGGTGACTGCCGTCGTTTTTCCTCCTCCAACGGAAACAGCCCATTTTTTCTTCGTCGTATCCGCCGAGGACGGTCCGGTCTTGCTGACCACATGATTTTCTGCTCCGAACGCCATCGGCATCATGCCGGTCACAATCGCCGCACACAATGCCGCCGCTGCCCATTGAGAATACCGTCGTTTCATCGCTGATCTCCCCCTCGCTTTCCTCGGTGTTTTCGCGCCACGCGCAGCTCCACCGTGCGTCTTATCGCAGTCTGCCGCCGTCCGAATGGACAGCCACAACTACCTATCATTACTATACAACGAATCTTTTGATTTGACAACAAATTTCATTGTGTTTTCCCTCTTATTTGTAAATCGTCCGCTATCTTCTGTAAAAAAGTAACACAGTTTGTCCAGTTGGAGCGCACGTTACGTCACTATCGTTCACCACTTGTTGCGTAACGCAAACTCATCTCCATTATGGAAGGCGCACACTCAAATTCCGATATTCAGACGGCGGCATTCCCACCATCTTGGAAAACACCTGACTAAATCGGTTCGGGTCATCGTACCCAATGACACTGGCAATATACGTAATGCTTCGCTCCGATGTCGTCAGCATAGACTGCGCCTCACCAATCCGACGGCGTGTGCGATACTGCATCGGTGAGCAGGCGAATGCCTCGGAAAAGCAATGCGACGCATAGTATCGACTGATATGAAAGTGCTCTGCCAGCTCATCCAGCGTGAAATTCTGCCGATAATTCTGATCAATATAGCTACGCAGCTCTTTTGCCAACGCTGACCCGTGAATAATTTGGCTGGAAGTCTGATTGCCCGAAGCATCCAGCAGCTCTGCCAGCACCGCCAGCATTGACTGTAAAAACCCCTGCGCAAACGCAGCGACATGCGGTGAGCTGCATTCCAGTCCCGCCTCTATCGTATCCAACCCGTGCCGCAGAAATGGCTCGTAGACGCCGCTTTTCAGATGGCATTCCTCCGGTGTCCGTGCAATCTGTCCCAGCGCACGACCTTCCCAGTGCAGTCCGCAAATACCGCAGGTATAAAAGCGCACTGGCTCTTCCTGCTGCGACATATCCTGATGCAATTCGTTCGTATTGAAAATCAGAATATCGCCCGGCTTGCTGAAATAATATCGGTCGCCGATTCGGTGTTGTCCGTTGCCTTCGCAAATCAGCTCGACCTCGGTAATATTCGCATGACTGTGAATGGCGCGGGCGCGTCCCGCCTGATCAATATCCGAATACGAAAGATAGCACATATGCGGCTCATCGGGTGCCAGCATCCGTACCTTTGGAATATCGCGCATATGAATCATACTCGTTTCCCCTTTCCGTTCTCTCCCTACCCTGCGAAAATTGCGCTGTGTTTTTCTCATTATTCCGGAACAAAAACACCCGCTATCCCCTTATTTCTTCCCTGTTTTTCCACCGCAAGAATCTGTTGTTACACTTTACCAATTCGCAAGAAGCGCCAGAATCCGTTTGCCAGACATATTTTATTTTTCTTTCTTTTCTTTTTGTATCGTATCACATTTTCGCTAATTCGGCAATAATTACCGCATTTTCTCCTTTTTTTCTTCTTCCATGTGACACAAGTCCCTTTTTCAAAAAAACAGCAAGAATCACAAGGTCATTCTCTCTATGCTCCGTATAATAGCCTCAGAACAACAAGCAAGAGCAGGATTCCAATTCACTCAGTCAAGGAGGATGTATCGATGCCAGCTCTCAACCCAACAAAGCAACGCACTTTATCCAAGCATCACTCACCGCAGGCACATACCGCTCCCGCTCAAACAGTCGAGCCGTCGCTGCCCATCAGCACATGCATTGCCTACGGCTGCGGCGATACCGCTTGTAATGTCGTATATGGTATGGTCAACACGCTGCTGACGCTGTTTTACACGGATTATATGGGAATTCCCATCGTCACCATCGGCATGGTCTTACTGATTTCCCGTGTGCTCGACGGCATGTTCAGCTTCATTATGGGTATCATTACCGGCAAGACACATACACGTTGGGGACAGACCCGTCCGTGGATTTTATGGGCAGCAGTGCCCTATTGCATTTCCGCCGTTGCCATCTTTACCATTCCGCAAACAACGGCATCGCTCCAGTTTTGGTATATCTTTATCACATATAATCTGTGCACCACGCTGTGCTATAACATGATTAATGTTCCCTATGGCACATTGGCGCCACTGATGACACGGTCAACGAAGAATCGTGATTTGCTGTCGGTGTTCCGTGCAGCAGTGGCTCCCATCGGGCGTATCCTGTCGGTCACACTGACCATGCCGGTTGTCAAGCTATTTGGCGATACCCAACAGGCGTGGATTCAAGCCATGGCGATGTGGTCTGTGATCGCTCTGGTTTTGCTGCTCATCTGCTTTTTCCGTTGCAAGGAAACCGTAGAAGTCAAAACCGTACATACCGAGCGTTTGACTGTCACCAAAAGCTTCCGTGCGCTGGTGGGCAATCAATACTTCTGGGCAGTTCTCATTCTCTGGGCAGTCACCTGTGTGCACATTACGCTGGTTGGCACCTCACTGCCGTATTATTGCAAATATTTACTCGGCAACGACACATGGATGTACAGTACCCTTTATCTTCTTGAGACAATTATTCTGATTGGCGGCGCGTTCTGTTGTCCGCTTCTGCTGCGCCATTTTCAAAGGCGCACCCTCGCGCTGGCGGGTTGTATTATTGTCATCGTTGCACATGCCGCATTGATGCTCCGCCCGCTCAGCTTTCCGATGGTCATGGTAACCCTCGTGATTCGCGCAGGCGGACAGGTTCCCTTGACCTCCCTCATCTTCAGCATGATTGGCGACACCATTGAATTTGGTCATTGGAAGAGCAATATTCGCCAAGAAGCGCTGATTATCGGCGGTGCAACGCTGGGCTATAAGGTAAGCACCGGTATTTGCAGCGCAATCATCACCAAGCTTATGGATGCCAGCGGATACATCAGTTCGGCATCCGAGGCGGTCGCACAGCCTGCCTCCGCTTTGCACATGATCCAGGGGATTTACCTCATCGGTCCGCTTCTGCTCTGGAGCGTTGCGGTCATTGTCCTGCTGCTCTACAAGCTGGACAAACACTATCCTCGCATCATCGCGGAGTTGCATGCCCGCGAGGTGGATACAAAAACCTGCTAACTCTTTACTCTTTTCTTCATTCCTTGAAAGGACGGTCAGCTGCCACTGACCGTCCTTTTGTTTTTCACATTATCGCTAAAAGAAAAACCGAAAGTCGATGACTTCCGGTTTGAAACTGGTGGACATTAACGGGCTCGAACCGCTGACCTTCCGCACGTCAAGCGGATGCTCTACCAACTGAGCTAAATGTCCTTATCAGTTGCGAGTATTACTATATCACATTCACCGTTGCCTGTCAACCATTTTTTTGGTG
>CAVBHI010000180.1:0-7281 GCA_963595115.1 bacterium | reverse complement strand
GATTACTTAATTTCCAGACGCCGCGAAGCCGGAGTAACCTCCGTCCTCTTCGGCAGCGTCAGGGCTAAGACACCGTTTTCATACGATGCCGCGATACGATCCGTATCAATCTGGGAAATATCGAAGCTGCGGCTGTACGAGCCGTAGTAACGCTCCCGACGCAGGTATCCACCCTGCTCCTCGCCATTCGGCTTCTCTTCCGTCTCGTTGGAATGGCTGGCTCGAATGGTCAGGCGGTCTCCTTCAAGATCAATCTGGATATCCTCCTTATTAAATCCCGGAAGCTCTGCTTCCAGTACATAGCTGTCGCCACGGTCTTTAATATCCGTTCGGAATGCGCGGAGCGAAGAACCTCCAAAAAAGTCTCTCGCCATCTGATCCATCTCAGCAAACGGGTTCATCATACTTCTATTCAAAGGCATCATGTTCAACATAATCAATTCCTCCTTGCCCTTCGGTCTCCTGAGATTCTCATCTCATTCAACCCTTTCTTTTGTTTACGTTTATATAATAACCCGTAATTATGAAGAATTTTCGCTTTTTTCATGAATAATTCGTTAATTTTAGCACTCTCGTGCGGAGAGTGCTAAAACAAATATAACCCATCGAAACTGCCTTAGGCGGACAGCCATGCGCCGAGCAGCATAATCACCAGCGCGACAAAAAACGCCGCCGGAGGTATTTCCTGAAAAATCAGCAGGGACAGCAGCGTACCGATAAACGGCGCTGCCGCATAATACGCGCTGGTTTTTGCCGCGCCCAAAATACGCTGCGCATAGACATAAAAGAAAATACTCATACCATATGCCACCGCACCGACTGCCAAGACGGCAAACACGCTCCACGCCGATGTCAATCGTTCTCCCAGAAAACAAAAGCCGATGATAAGCGAGCCGCCGCCCGAACCGATTCCCTTGAGAATCACAATTTGCATCGGATCTTTTGACGACAGCTTCCGCGTGCAGTTATTTTCCAATCCCCAGCACACACATGCCAACAGAACGAGCAGAGAACCGTAAGAAAACGTGACGCTGGACATATCCTCAAACGAGAGAATCAAGCAGGAAATGGTGATGCACACTATGCCAAGCCAGAGGCGGCGGCTGATGCTCTCGCGGAACGCAAGCCACGCAATCAATGCGGTCGCCACAATTTCAAAATTATTCAGCAACGATGCATTTGCCGCCGTCGTTCCCGTCAGTCCCCACAGCAGACAAATCGGCGCTGCAATGTCCAGCACGACCATCATGACCGTATACGGCAGTTCTGCCCGCGTCAGCTGCATTTCCGACGAGCTTCCGCGCGCCTTACGCAGCAGGGCGACGACAATCATACTCAGCCCTGCGCCGACATAGAGAAAGCCTGCCATAATCGTCGCCGGCATCTCATTGAGCAACAGCTTGGAACACGGTGAGTTAATTGCATACAGGGACGCTGCCAATATCGCAAGTGCAATCCCCTTGCCGGTTTCTCTTTTTATTTTAGAACGCATACCAATCTCTCCTTGCATTCCCGTTTGACATACCATATACTGTGTATGTTACGGAACATCTTGTTCGCTTTCAGTATGCGCGTTCTGTCTACGCAATGCAACAGACAAATTGCGGCGGATGTTCGTTACGGAACAAATTTCTAATTTTGTATGGTGGTGAAGCAATATGGATCGACGACAGAAAAAGACGAGAGATGCCATTTTCGCAGCATTCTCCCTTCTCCTGCAAAACAAACGATATGAACAAATTACGGTGCAGAATATTCTTGATACCGCAAACATTGGGCGCAGTACCTTTTACGCTCATTTCGAGACTAAGGACGAGCTGCTGCACTCGCTTTGCAGTCAAATCTTTGAGCACATCTTCTCCGATGATCTCATGGACGAAACAACGCATGATTTTTCCCATGGACACGCCGATTTATTTGAGCAGTTGACCCATTTGCTCTATCATCTGCGTGACCAGCGGGAAACCGTCAGCAGCGTCCTTTCCGGCGAAAGTCATGATATTTTCCTGCATTATTTTACGTCCTATCTCTCCACGCTGTTCGCACGGCATATCACGCCGATTTCCGGTGTGCCGCTGGAATACACGCTGCATCACGATGTATTCAGTTTTGCCGAGACCGTTATCTGGTGGTTTCAAAACGAAATGACCTATTCGCCGGAGGACATGGTACGCTTTTATCGGGCAGCCACGCTGCTGTAATGCAGTCCCTGTTTCCTGCCGAAAAAAGCTGCCAAGGATCTTCCGACCCTTGGCAGCTGCAATATTTCGTCTTTTCTTACATGCTCTCGTGAAACGTGCGCTTTACAACCTCCAGCTGCTGCTCACGGCTCAGGCGGTTGAAGTTGACCGCATAGCCGGACACGCGAATGGTCAGCGTCGGATACTTCTCCGGATGCTCCATGGCATCCAGCAGAACCTCACGATTCATCACGTTGACATTCAGATGATGCGCACCCTGAACAAAATAACCGTCCAGAATCTGCACCAGATTGTTCTTCCGTTCCTCCGGCGCTTTACCCAGCGCATTCGGCACGATGGAGAACGTATTGGAAACGCCATCCTGACAAACGCCATGGTACGGAATCTTTGCCACCGAATTCAGACTTGCCAGTGCGCCGTTTTCATCGCGTCCGTGCATCGGATTTGCGCCCGGTGCAAACGGCTCTCCTGCCTTGCGTCCGTCCGGCGTTGTTCCGGTCTTTTTGCCGTACATAACGTTGCTCGTGATGGTCAGCGCCGACAGGGTGTGAATGCCGTTTCGGTACAGCGGATGCTTCTTCAGCTCTGCCGAAAAGTACGAAACGATCTCCACCGCAATGTCATCCACGCGCTCATCGTCGTTGCCGTACTTCGGGAATTCACCTTCCGTGATGAAATCCACCGCGATGCCGTTCTCATCGCGCACCGGCTTGACCTTCGCGAACTTGATTGCCGACAGGGAATCCGCCGCAATCGAAAGTCCTGCCACGCCGAACGCTGCCAGACGATCCACCAGCGTATCGTGCAGCGCCATCTGGCTTGCCTCATACGCGTACTTATCGTGCATATAGTGGATAATATTGATCGTATCCACATACAGCTCCGCCACATAGGCGAGCACCCGCTTATAATTGCCCAGCACCTTGGCGTAATCCAGTACCTCGTCCTCATCCTTCTGGATATTCGGAATGACCTGAATGCCCTTCTTCTCGTCAACGCCGCCGTTAATCGCATACAACAGACTCTTTGCCAAATTGGCGCGCGCGCCAAAGAACTGCATCTGCTTGCCGACTGCCATCGCCGAAACACAGCAGGCAATGCAGTAATCGTCGCCATACAGCGGACGCATCAAATCATCATTCTCATACTGAATCGAATCGGTATCAATGCTCATCTTCGCACAGTATTTCTTAAATGTCTCCGGCAGATTCTGACTCCACAAAACCGTCATGTTCGGCTCTGGCGCTGTTCCCAAATTGGTCAGGCTGTGCAGATAGCGATAGGTGTTGCGCGTGACCAATGTGCGTCCGTCAATGCCCATGCCACCCAGCGCTTCTGTAATCCACGTCGGGTCGCCGCCAAACAGCTCATTGTACTCCGGCGTGCGCAGATGGCGCACCAGACGCAGTTTGATGATAAACTGGTCAATCAGCTCCTGCGCGCCCGCCTCATCCAGCACACCGTTTTCCAGATCGCGCTGGATATAGATGTCCAGGAAGGTTGCCGTGCGTCCCAGACTGGTTGCCGCGCCGTTGTTTTCCTTGACGCCAGCCAGATATGCCAGATACAGGTTTTGAACCGCCTCACGGGCAGTTTCCGCCGGACGAGTGATGTCGCAGCCGTAACGTGCCGCCATGCGTGCCGTCTCACCCAGTGCGCGAATCTGCATCTGGATTTCCTCCCGCAGACGAATCCGCTCGTCCGTCATCGGACCGTCCATCTCGTCCAAATCCTTTTTCTTTTCCTCGATGAGAAAATCCGTGCCGTACAGCGGCACACGGCGATAGTCGCCGACAATGCGTCCGCGTCCATATGCGTCCGGCAGACCGGTCAGCAGACCTGCGGTGCGCGCCAGACGGGTGCGCTTTGGATAGGCATCAAATACGCCATCGTTGTGGGTCTTGCGGTACAGGCGAAAATGACGCTCAATTTCCGGATCAAGCTGATAGCCGTACTGCTCCAGCGCCGACTCCGCCATACGCATTCCGCCAAACAGATTGACAATCCGCTTGAGCGGCGCATCCGTTTGCAGTCCCACAATGACTTCATTTTCCTTATCAATATAGCCGGGCGCAAAGTTATCAATACCGGAAACCGTGCCGGTCTCCACGTCCAGAATCCCCTTACGCAGCTCCTCCAAAATCAGCTCGTGCGCCTTGCCCCAGACCGCATCCGTCCGCGGCGTGGTCGGAGCGAGAAAACGCTCATCTCCGGCATAGGGCGTATAATTCTTCTGGATAAAATTGCGGACATTGACAAGGTGACGCCACTCTCCGGTGTGGAAGCCCTTCCACGCAGTGCAATTTACATCAATTGGCATGGTGATCTCTCCGTTTCTTTTTTGTCGTGTCATGGATAACAATTTTACGAACAATGGGAACATAGCTCGCGGTTCATGCGCTCCTGCCACGCGGTCAGCGCGTCCGGCGCAAGGGCGTTCCGCCCCTCCAGCGGATACGGAATGCCAAGCGCGTGATATTTGGAAACGCCCAGCGTGTGATACGGCAGCAGCTCCACGCGGCGCAGGTTTTTCCATCCCTTCAGGTAGTCCAGCAATCCCTCCAGATGAGCGTCTCCGTTCGTCAGGTCAGGGACAACCACATGACGTGCCCAGAGCGGCACACCCGCCCGCTGCACTGCGTCCAAAAAACGCAATGCCTCATCCGGCTCTTGTCCGGTCACACGAAGGTAGCCTTCCCGCGTGTAGTGCTTCACATCCAACAATACCAAATCGGTCTGCGCCAGAATTTCTTCATAGCCGCCGATTCCGCATCCTGCCGTATCCAGGCAGGTATGAATTCCGGCTTCCCGACAGCGCCGCAGCGCCTCCCGCAGAAATTCCGGCTGCAGCAGCGGTTCACCGCCGGAAAAGGTCACGCCGCCCTCCGCACCGTAATACGGTCGAAAGCGAAGCAGCTTTTTCACCAGCGCCTCCGGCGTCAGCCGCTGCTCCTTTCCGCTCTCCATCGCCCACGTGTCCGGATTGTGACAGTAGCGACAGCGCAGGCGGCAGCCTTGCAGGAACACCACCGTGCGAATGCCCGGTCCGTCCACAAGCCCCATCGACTCGATGGAATGAATGCGTCCTTGCCGCAATCGAAATCCCTCCCGTTCCATGGTTGACCGGTTTATGTTGCCCGAAAAAAAGAAAAAGCCGCACCTTCCGAGCTTTTTCTGCCCAGACGGTCGGCTGGCTTCACGATCATACTCCATGTGGTACTCCACTTCCGTCAGTCATATGATCACCATACTCGCAGTATAACGGGCGGTGTGATTTTTGTCAAGATGGAATATAATATTTTTTCATTTTACCATAATGTTCCGATCAAAACCACCGGTTGAACCGGTGGTTTGACCAGGCCCTATAAGGGCCTCATACTTGTGGTAACCCTCTAAAGAGGGTATCGAATAGTCTGACCACCACATCATTATTTCTGCAGTCCCCTACTCGGGGACTGTTTTTTTGCAGCTTTTTACTTGCTGTTTTCACCCGTAAACGGGTCCACGAACTCCTTCATGCTTAACTGGTCATTCATGATATCATCCTGCAATTGGTTACGAATGTACTCTTCAATCGCACCTTCGTACTTTCCAACTGTATCAACATAATATCCTCTTGCCCAAAAGTGTCGATTTCCATACTTATACTTAAGATTTGCATGTCGATCGAATATCATTAAAGCACTTTTACTTTTTAGATATCCCATAAAGTATGATACACTCATATGCGGCGGAATCTCCACCAACATATGTATGTGATCCGGGCAGCACTCTGCTTCTATAATTCGTACTCCCTTCTGATCACATAACTGCCGCAATATTTTCCCTATATCAACTTTCACCTGCTTATATATCGCCATTCTTCGATATTTCGGTGCAAATACGATATGATATTTGCATCTCCATTTAGAATGTGATAAACTATTCACATCGTTCATGACGACGAAACCTCCTTTGCTTTCTGTGTGGTTGCCAGACCACTTCCAGTATAGCACAGGAGGTTTCGACTTTTCTTTAAGTTTTTTTTATTTACCACTCGTTGAACGAGTGGTTTTTATCATGCCTTTTATCTCGCATTTTGGTTTATTGCCTGGTAAAATAATCGCGCATGATCTGGAGCGTCCGTTCCAGCTCCTCCTTCGTGTGTGCCATGGACAGGAACACTGCTTCAAACTGTGCTGGTGCCAGATAGATGCCATGGTTAATCATGTAATTGCAGTAATCCGCATACGCCTTGGTGTCCGATGTCTTGGCGCTGTCGTAATCCGTCACATTCTGGTCGGTAAAGAACAGACTGCCGATCGAGCCGATATGGTTGACCTGCCACGGATAGCCCGCCTCACGCACGGTCTGCTGCATCTCGCCGAAGAACCAATCCCCCAGCGCATTCAGACGGTCATACTCCTCCGGATGCTCGTTCAAATAGCCCAGCTGTGCCAATCCGGCTGCCATCGCCACCGGATTTCCGCTCAGCGTACCCGCCTGATACACCGCACCCACCGGCGCAACCATCTGCATGATCTCACGCCGTCCGCCGTATGCGCCAACCGGCATTCCCGCGCCGATAATCTTGCCAAACGTCGTCAGATCCGGCTGCACGCCAAAATAGCCCTGTGCGCCGTCCTTCGCCAGCCGGAAGCCCGTGATGACCTCGTCAAAAATCAGCAGCGCACCGTACTCGTCGCACAATGCGCGCAGCCCCTGCAAAAAGCCCTCCTGTGGGAGCACCACGCCCATATTCGCGCCGACCGGTTCGACAATGACCGCCGCAATCTGCTCACCGCACGCCGCGAAATGGGCGCGCACACTGTCCAGATTATTAAAGTCTGCCGTCAGCGTGTCCTTGGTATAGCCCGCCGGAACGCCCAGCGAATCCGGCACGCCCGCCGTCATAACACCCGATCCCGCCTTGACCAGCAGACCATCCGAGTGACCGTGATAGCAGCCGTTGAACTTGATAATTTTATCTCGCCGTGTAAAGCCGCGCGCCGCACGAATGGCGCTCATCACCGCCTCCGTGCCCGAATTGACCATGCGCACCATTTCCACCGACGACACCATACCGCACACCAGTTCTGCC
>CAVBHI010000179.1:0-2189 GCA_963595115.1 bacterium | reverse complement strand
GTATCCGATGACAATCAGAATGCCATCGCGGTGGCGTCGGATGAGGGCAGTTCGTCGGCGAACAACGACATCATCTTGATCCCGGGCGGTGAAGAAAAAGAGTTCGAGGATGTTCAGTCGGGTGCCGTTGATTTGTCTGGGAAATCCAAAGAGAGCAGCACCACAACATGGCTTACGGGGCAAAACTATACAAACGACTCGACCGGACATAAAGGTTATATAGTTGGGTGTACGGCGGGAGACCTATCCAGTGTAGAAGAGGCTGTGATTCCGGATAAGATGAGTGGCGAAGACGTAATTGCCATCATGTCATTTACCAATATGACGAATCTCAAGACAATCACGATTCCCCAGAGCGTAGAGGAAATTAAGTCGGGCGCTTTTTCCGGATGCAAGAATCTGACCACTGTATACTATGGCGGTACACAGGAGCAGTGGGACGCAATCAGCAAGGATGGCTGCGGTCTGTCGGAGAAGGTTGCTGTCGTTTGTCTGAATATGAGCGATTATAAGTTCACGACGGACGAAGAAACCAACGAAGTAACCATTGAGAAGTACAATGGTTCGGATAAGAAAATTACGCTTCCTGCGACGTATGACGGCAATCCGGTGACGAGCATCGGTGCAGAAGCGTTTCAGGGAAAAGCCATCGAGCAGGTCACGATTCCGACCAGCATCACCAGCATCGGCACGAATGCGTTTGACGGCTGCACAAGCTTGAAAACCGTGTACTATGATGGCAAAAAGTCCACGGGATGGAATGAGATCAGCAAGGATGGCTGTGCTCTGCCGACTGACGCCGTAATCATCTGTCTGGGAGATTATAACTTCACGATTGAATCAACCGGTGAAGCAACCATTTCCTGGTATAATGTTGGAAATCCGTCTCCGGAGGCAAAGATTACCGTTCCCGCGGAGTATCAGGGTCATCCGGTAACCAAGATCGGCCGAGCCTTTTCGGGATATACCGGGGTGACCTCGATTACGATTCCAGAGGGCATTACGAGCATAGGAGATATGGCATTCTACAGTTGCTCCGATCTGGAAAGTGTCACGCTTCCAAAGACCTTGACCAGCATTGGAGTAGGTGCGTTTATATATTGCAAGAAGTTGAAGAATATCACGATTCCGGACACTGTGACGAGCATAGGAAATCAGGCTTTCGATTCGTGCACCGGCTTGGAGGAAATCACGCTTCCGAGTAATCTAACGAATGATAAGAAGATTGCAACGAGTATTTTTGCAAATTGTACAGGTCTGAAAAAGGTTACGATTTCAGAAGGCATTACCAGCATTGGAACGAGCACATTTATGTCGTGCGAAAAATTGGAAGAAGTTACTATTCCAGACAGTGTGACGAGTATTGGAGATAGCGCTTTTTATGGGTGCGCCAGCCTGAAGAAAATCACCCTTCCGGACACGATTACCAGCATTGGGTCAGGTGCTTTCTATGGATGCGGCTTGGAGTCGGTTACGCTTCCAAAGACGTTATCGAAGATGGAAAATGGTTTGTTTTATGGCTGCACCAGCCTGAAGGAAGTCATGATTCCGGCAAGTGTGACCTATATTGATGAAAAAGCCTTCTATAATTGTAGCAAACTGGACACCATATACTATTACGGCACAAGAGCCCAGTGGGATAATTTAAAGGTGACTGTGCCTAAGAATGCCACGGTCATTTGTCTGGGCGATTATATGTTCCAGCCGAATGACGAAACCGATGAAGTGGAAATTAAGTCGTACAATGGTTCGGATGAGAGAATTACGATTCCTGCAAAGTACGACGGCAAGCCGGTAACAAGCATTGACGCGGAAGCGTTCAAGGATCGCACTACCTTGGAGAAAATCACCATTCCGACCAGCATTACGAGTATTGGCAAGGATGCGTTCAACGGCTGCAAAAACCTGACGGAAGTCACCATTCCGAGCAGCGTTAAGACCCTTGGTGAAGAGGCGTTCGCGTACTGCGGTTTGCAGACCGTCACGATTGAGGAAGGCTTGCAAGCGATTCCTGAGAACGCATTTATCGGTTGTGAACATCTGAATACCATTACCATTCCGAAGAGCGTGGAAACCATTGGCGCTTACGCTTTTGCAACAGCAGCTTATTATGGTCTTGATATGGATGAGAGCAATGAAGACGCTGTGCTGTCACTGGTAAACTACGGCGGCACAAAAGCGGAGTGGGA
>CAVBHI010000178.1:0-3842 GCA_963595115.1 bacterium | reverse complement strand
TCCTTGGTCAGGGTAATAATTTCATTCGTGACCGGCGGAAGAACATTTTTCACCATCTGCGGGAAGATAATCTTGCAGAAGGTCTGCGACCGGCTGTATCCCAACACCTCTGCCGCCTCATATTGTCCCTTGGGGATGGACTGAATACCGGAGCGGTAGATCTCGGCAAAGTACGCCGCATAATTGATGGAAAATCCAACAATCGCCGCCCAGAAACGCCATGTACTGGATACCGCGATACCAAAAACATAATATGGACCGAAAAATACCACTACCAGCTGCAGCATCAGCGGTGTTCCACGCAAAACCGAAATCAGAAAGCCGGACACTGCCGCCAGCGGTCGGAATTTGGACATACGTCCGAAACAGACCAGCAAGCCCAACGGCATGGAAAAGATCAGAGTCAGGAAAAATAACAGCAGCGAGGCGGATATACCCTTGCCGATTTCCTCAATGACAAAAACAATGTACTGCACTAACGTTCCCTCTTTCCCGCACAGACGACAGCAAAGCGGCGGTCGATATTCCCGCCGCTTTGCCGTCCAATTCACTATGCTTATAATTCTTGTGCTTTTGCAAGGATTACTCCTTACCCAAGCACCATGTAGTCTCTAAGAAGCTATACGCGCCGTCGTCCTTCGTGGACCAATCCTTGATAATCGTATCAATCGTGCCGTCCTCCGACAGCTTTTCCAGCGCGGTATCAACCTGCTCCTGCAGCGCGGTATTGCCCTTCTTGAATCCGACACCGTACTGCTCCGAGGAAATCTCTTCCTCCAAAATGGTGTAACCGCCATTGCGGTTGGAAATCTCATAGTTTGCTACGCCGACATCCATCGCAATCGCATCAACCGCACCGGATTCCAAATCCATAAACGCGGTGTTGTAGTTGGATACCTGAATCAGCTGACCCAGAGACTGCGCAATCTTCTTTCCAACATCGGTTGCATCGTCGCCCTGCAGGGCAGCCAGCGCCGAGGAGTCCGCCTGTACGTCCATAATCTTACCGGACAGGTCATCCGCCGACTTGATGTCCGAGTCCTCCTTGACAACAACGACCTGCGAGTTATCGATATACGGCTCTGACCACGTGTACTCATCCTCACGACCATTGATCGTGAAGCCGTTCCAGATGCAGTCAATCGAGCCGGAATCCAGCTCCATGTCCTTGGAGTCCCAATCAATCGGCTGCTTTACCAGCTCCCAGCCGTAGTAATCGCAGACCGCCTGCGCCAGATCCAAGTCAAAGCCAACATAGTCGTCACCATCTTTAAAACCATATGGCGGAAACTCTGCGTCAAAGCCGACAATCAACTTGGTGCGGTCGCTTGCCGCTGTACCCGAGCCTTGTGCCGCAGAGGCATTATCCTGTGTGGTGCTTCCTCCAGCGCCGCCACATGCTGCCAGCGGCAACGCCATTGCCAGCGTCAGAAGCAGTGCAATTACCTTTTTCATTGTTTCATTCTCCTAACGTCATGATTTTACTATGATGCCATCGCACCACAGTACTATATTACCTATTTAGCACGGTAAAGTCAACTGCTTTTCCCATTCTTTTTCTGAATTTTCGTCGGAATGCGGCTGCGAGGCACGATACCCGCGCAATGCCGCACGACAAAAAGCTGCCGCATGGGCAACGCTCATGCGGCAGCCTTGTTCTATTTTTTATCGTGCGTCTTACTTAAAGTACTTCACGCCGTTTTCAAACAGCGGCTGATACTTCTCGCCAAAGATATTCTTGCCGACATACTTGGTGTAACGCTCGGAGTGACCCATCTTGCCCAGAACGCGTCCGTCCGGGCTGGTGATGCCCTCAATCGCGCACAGCGAGCCGTTCGGGTTGAACGCAATGTCCATCGACGGATTGCCGTCAAAGTCCACATACTGGAACGCAACCTGACCGTTGGCAATTAGGCGGTCAATCTCTGCCTGCGGAGCGACAAAGCGACCCTCGCCATGCGAAATGGCAATCGAATGCATGTCGCCCACCTCGCAGGAGGACAGCCACGGGGACTTCACGGAAGCCACGCGGGTCTGTACATAGCGGGATTGGTGACGACCGATCAGGTTGTAGGTCAGCGTCGGGCAGGTGTCATCCAAATCACGGATTTCACCATACGGAACCAGACCCAGCTTAATCAGCGCCTGGAAGCCGTTGCAGATACCCAGCATCAGACCGTCACGGTTATTGAGCAGATCGTGTACCGCGTCCTTGATGGCAGGCGCACGCAGGAACGAGGCGATGAACTTACCGGAACCATCCGGCTCGTCGCCGCCGGAGAAGCCGCCCGGCAGAACCATCATCTGTGCGCCGCGAATCGCCGCTTCCAGCTCCTCTGCCGACGCCATCAGGGCATCATGCGACAGATTGCGGACAACCACGATCTTCGCCTCACCGCCTGCCGTCTCAATCGCCTTCGCGGTGTCGTACTCGCAGTTCGTGCCCGGGAATACCGGAATAACCGCAATCGGGCGTGCCGTCTTAACAGTCGGCGCTTTGGTATTGCGCTCGGTAAAGCTCGGCTTGGTCAGATGCTCGTCGGATGCCGCCGCGCGGGTTGGGAACACATCCTCCAGCGTGCTCTCATACGCATTCTTCAGCTCGTCCAGCGCAATGATTTCGCCAAATGCGTCGATTTCCGGCTTATCCGTCGTCATGCCGACCAGCCAGGACGGGATGTTCTCCAGCTCTTCGGTTGCTTCAACCAGAATGCCGCCGAAGTTCTTCAGGAACAGCGCATCTGGTGTGAAATACGGGCTGAACGAGAAGCCAATGTCGTTGCCCAAGGTCATCTTGGTGATGCCCTCGGCGATGCCGCCGACGGAAACCGCCCACGCAGAAACCACACGACCGTCGGAAATCAGCTGCTGTACCAGCTCCCACATCGTGCGGATGTCGGAGTAATTCGGCTGACCGTTCTCCTGATATGCCGCGTCAAAGAAGTAGACCGGATGACCGGCCGCCTTGAATTCCGGCGAAATCAGCTTATCGGCTTCCTCCGGCGCAATGGCAAACGAAACCAGCGTCGGCGGAACGTGCATATCGTCATACGTGCCGGACATGGAGTCCTTGCCGCCGATCGCGGCACGGCACAGGCATTCCTGTGCGTCATACGCGCCCAACAGCGCGGCAAGCGGCGTGCCGAACTTCTCCGGGTCACGGTTCAGATGCTCAAAATATTCCTGGAACGTCAGGTACGCCGTGCGGTAATCACAACCGGCAGCAACCAGACGCGCCAGCGATTCCACAACCGAAGCGGAAGCACCGAGGAACGGGTTCTGCTCCATATAATACGGGTCAAAGCCGAAGCCCATGACGGAAGCGGTCGAGCACTGTCCCTCCAGCGCCGGCATGGTCGCTGCCATAACCTGCGTCGGGGTCAGCTGATTCTTGCCGCCATACGGCATAAAGACAGAGTTTGCGCCGATCGAGCCGTCAAAGCGTTCGGTCAGACCGCGCTCCAAGCAGACGTTCAGGCTGGACGCCAGATGCAGCAGCTTTTCGCGAACCGTATCACCCGCCGTCGGAACGGTAATATCCGGATTCGGCAAAACCGGAATGTGCGCCGTCGTATGCTTGGCAGCGCCATTGGTGTTCAGGAAGTCACGGGAGACATCGACAATCGTCTTGCCGTTCCATGTCATGCGCAGACGATTGGTGTCCGTAACAGTCGCAACAACAGTTGCTTCAATGTTCTCCTCGGATGCCAGACGGATAAACGCATCGACATTCTCCGCCGCAACGACAACCGCCATACGCTCCTGCGACTCAGAAATTGCCAGCTCCGTGCCGTCCAGACCGTCATATTTTTTCGGTACGGCGTTCAGATTAATGTCCAGAC
>CAVBHI010000177.1:0-5353 GCA_963595115.1 bacterium | reverse complement strand
GGCATAATCAATCAGCACTGTGTAATCGGTATCGGTCGGCACAACCTCGACACGTCCCTTGACACCATGCGCCTCATGCAGCGCCTTCGCGGCGTCCGCAATAGACATACCCAGCTCCTTGGCGCAGCCCAACGCGCCCAGCGCGTTATAAACCGTGAACTCACCCGGAATGCCAAGCGAAACCGGAACGCCTCCTTCGTCTGACATACAGGTGAAGGAGACCCCGTCTGCATGCAGCTGAATATCCTCTGCGTGCAGATCGGCTTCGTTCTCAATGCCATACGTGAGAAACGGACACCCCGTCTTCGCTAGAATAGAGCGTCCCCATGCGTCATCGACATTCATCACGCCGACCGCCGACTGTTCAAACAGCTTTGCCTTCGCCGCGCAGTAATTTTCCATCGAACCATGGAAATCCAGATGATCCTGCGTCAGATTGGTAAACGAGCCCACAGCAAAGTGAATGCCATAGACGCGATCCAGCGCCAGCGAATGGGACGATACCTCCATAATCACATGCGTGCAGCCGGCATCTGCCATCTCGCGGAACAGCTTATGCAGTTCAAAGGATTCCGGCGTCGTGCGCTCCGTCGGCAAAATTTCCTGACCGATCATATTCTGGTTTGTACCGATCAATCCCACCTTGGCGTTCTCGCTCTCCAGCATGGTCTTGAGCAGATACGTCGTTGTGGTCTTGCCGTTTGTGCCGGTGATACCAATCATCTTCATTTCGTTTGCCGGATGTCCAAAATAGTTCGCCGCCATCTGCGCCAGCGCACGGCGGGACGAAGCAACCTGTACATACGGTACGCTGCCCAACGGAATATCCTCGCAGACAACCGCTGCCGCCCCCAGCTCCATCGCCTTTCCGATATACTTATGCCCATCGGTTTCAAATCCGCGGATTGCTACAAAGATGTCGCCCGACTCTACCGCGCGGGAATCATATCGCAATGCTCCGACTTCCAAGTCCATAGCTGCCGAAGCTGCGGTCACCTCTACTCCATTCAGGATTTCCCGTAATGTCATTCTGGTTTCCTCCTCATGTAACTGCTATCTAAGCTTCAAGATTTTGATTATTCTTCACTGGTTACCGCATTGCCAAACGCCACAGAAACTACCGTTCCCGGCTCTGCCTCGCTCTCCGCCTGCGGGTTTTGATAAATTGCACTTGTCGCCACAGTGACACGCGTGTCCTTGACGCCGTTCTGCTTCATATAGAAGCCCGCCTGTTCCAGTGTCTGTTGTGCTTGCTCAACCGACATACCGCTCACATTGGGCACTTCCACTTTATCTGTGCTTTTCTTTTCGCCGCAATACAGCACGACTGTATTCGCCTTTTGCAGGGCGATGCCTGCCGCCGGAGATTGATCGGTCACAGTGTCTTCCGAACCGGAAACCGTATACGCAAGTCCCAGCTTCTCCAGCTGTGCCTTTGCATCCTTCAGGGATAGCCCTGCCAGTGTCGGCACGGTAATCTCCTCGCGTGCATCCTCATCCTCACCGTATACCGGCTCAACGCCCAGGATCGGGAGAATATCCTCGAAGATGCGTGCCACAACCGGCGCGGCAACAGCGCCGCCGCCGCGCACCGAGCCCTGCGGCTCATCAACCAAGACCAGCACGGCATATTGCGGATCATCCATCGGCGAGACACCGATAAACGAAGCAATTCGATTCAGCGAACCCTTCGGCTGCTTCTCCGTCGTTGCCGTTTTTCCGCCCACGCGATAGCCTGCAACATACGCATTCTGACCAGTACCCAGATTAACAACATCCTGTAAATAACCTGCCATAATCTCACTGGTTTCTTTGGAAATCACCTGTCGCTTGATCTCTGTCTCCGATGTTTGAATGACATTGCCGTCCGCATCGACGATTTCCTTCATCACATGCGGCGTAACCAATTCACCGCCGTTGACCGCCGCCGCAACCATACACAGCTCCTGCATCGGTGTCACCTGAAAGTTTTGTCCAAAGGAAGCCGTCGCCAGATCCGTCTCACCCATGCTGTCAAAGAAAATACCGGTTTCTTCACCAACGAGGTCAATGCCGGTTTTTTCCGTCAGACCATAGGCGGCAAAATACTTGCGGAACAGATCGCTGCCCATCTTTGCGCCGATGTCCATCATTGCGACATTGCAGGAATTTTGCAGCGTTTCTCCCAAGCTTTCCGATCCATGTCCGACCCTTTTCCAGCAATTAATGTTTTTCTTCCAGTCAGCAATGTATTTATATCCCGGACAATAGAAGGTATCCGCCGTCGTAACCGTACCGGATTCCAGCGCCGAAGAAACCGTAAACACCTTAAAGGTCGAACCCGGCTCATAGGTGTAGTTAATCGTCTTATTTTTCCACAGATCAATCAAAAGCTCACTGTATTTTTCATCGTATTTATCACCCTGTAATTTTTTCAGCTGTGATGTCAAATTAGTGTATTCCTCCGGAATCGTGCGCGGACTGTTCAAATCAAAATCCGGTTTTGTCGCCATTCCGAGAATCTCTCCGGTTTTTACATTCATAACAATGCCGCAAACACTGTACTTTGCCTCATTGTCCTCGTATGCTTCCTCCAGATGCTTTTCCAGATAATGCTGTACGCCCTCGTCAATCGTCAGAACAACGCCATTGCCGTCCTCTGCCGGTGTATATTCCTCATAGTCGTATGGCAGATCGGCACCCGCGCCGTTTGTGCCCTTTACCACGCGTCCCGCGACGCCCTGCAGCTGTTCGTTATACTGCTTTTCGACGCCGTACAAGCCCTCGCCATCACTGTTCGTAAAGCCAAGCAGCTGGGACGCGAACTGTCCGTATTTATAATAACGTTTGCTGTCCTCGGTCGTGGAAATACCCTTGATACCGTTTTCCTTGGCTTCACTGAGCATCTCTTCTACCGTTGACATCTCGACCTGTCGTGCGATCCGGACATACATGACATCGCGCTGAATTTTCTTCAGCGTTTCCGCTTCATCAACATCAAGGTACTTTGCCAGCAGCTTTGCCACCTTTGTTTGGTATTCCGTCACCGCATCGGCGATTTCCTCGTCCGTCGCATCGCGCTTCTTCCCTTTTCCATCTGTTTTCTTACTGACACTTCGCTTTCCATACGTCCGAATGACCGATGGGTCAACGCTGATTTCCTGCGTTGTTGCACTCGTCACCAATTCGGTCATGTTGCGGTCATAAATCGTTCCGCGCATCGGGGTAATAATAGAGTCCTTTGTCTGGTGTTCGCTCGCCTTTCCCTGATAAAAGTCGGTATTGATCACCTGTAGATAAAACAGCCTTCCTGTTATCCCAAGAAACCCGACCGCCACAAACATGGCAATCAAAACTCCAATCCGCCTGCGCATCATTTTATTCGGTCGCTTCTGTGCCATGAAATACTCCTAACATCTCAACAAAATTCAGCTATACAGTAATTATTATAGCATAGTCACACAATAAATTCACGGTATTCTTAACGAAAAAGCAGAGGATCGAAGTGACCCTTCACTTCTCACCCCTGCACGCCTTCTAAACGCTTGCCCTACCAAGAACTAACGCAGGAACGATAGAATTGCGTTAAAGCTCTTTACAAAATTCGACACCAGCTTATCCATGCCGCTCGAACCGCTATTGACTTCCACTTGATCCGGCTTCTCTACAGAAACATATTCTTCTTGGCTGCTATCCAAACGAACAAGACCCAGCTTATTTTCCGCATACTCCTCAATTTCCGTCAGCGTCATCGTTCCCTGTTCCTGTGCCTTCAAGGAGGTATATTCGCTTTGCAAAACATCTACCTTGTCCTGCAATTTACCAACCTGTGTAGTCAGATCATTCCTCACCATGTTCAGCCCAACAATCGCTATCACCAGTCCGATAGCGGTACACAACGTCGCTGCACACGCCATAATTCTCAGACGTTTGCGCCGTCTCTGCTTTCGACGGCGTTGGCGCAGCGCTTTTCTATCCTGTCGTATTACATTGTATTCCTTTGCACCGTTTTGTTTCGGTCGCGCTGCTCTTTTCTTCATCCCGTTTTGCGCTCTCCCTGCTGCAACAATTTTATCTGATTTCTTTGTTATTCCTCCGGCAGTCGCTCACAAACCCGCAGCTTCGCACTCCGTGCTCTGGGGTTTTCGGCGATTTCCTTTGCTCCCGGCAGCAGCGGTTTGCGTGCCACCAGACATACCCTTGGCTTATTTCCACAGACGCACACAGGAAAATCCTTCGGGCAGGTACAGCCCTGCGCCGCCTTGCGGAATGCCGCTTTTACAATACGATCCTCCAGCGAGTGAAAGGTAATGACCGCCAAGCGCCCTCTCGGTGCGAGACAGTCAATGGCTTTCTGCATCGCTTCTTCTACTGCCATCAGTTCATCGTTCACAGCAATACGAATTGCCTGGAAGCTCCGTTTTGCCGGATGCTGTTTCTCTTTGCGCGCCGACGGCGGCATTGCGCTGCGGATAATCTCCGCCAGCTCTCCCGTCGTCTGAATCGCCCGCTCACTCCGCGCCCGCTCAATGGCGGAGGCGATCTGCGGGGCATATCGCTCCTCACCGTATTCAAACAGAATCCGACGCAACTCCGCCCGATCCCATTCGTTTACCACCTCATAGGCAGACAACGCCTGCTGCTGATCCATACGCATATCCAGCGGGGCATCCTGCATATAAGAAAATCCGCGTTCCGCCATATCCAGCTGCGGAGACGAAACACCAAGATCGAACAAAATTCCGTTGACCTTTTCCACACCGCACGAGGCGATTGCCTGATCCAGATAGCGAAAATCGCTCTTAACCAATGTCACGCGGTTCATATAGTTATGCAGACGCTCCCTCGCGTTTGCAATCGCCATGCTGTCACGGTCAATCGCAATCAGACGTCCGTCATCAGACAGTCGCTCTGCAATATGGAGCGAATGTCCCGCGCCGCCCAATGTGGCATCCACATATATCCCGTCAGGGTCAATATTCAGACTGTCAATGCACTCCTTAAGCAGGATTGACACGTGATGAAATTCCATAGTCCCTCCTGCATTCCTTAAAAACCGATTTCCTCCATCGCCGCAGCAACGTCCTGCGGATCAAGCTCATTATTGTAAGTATTCCATAGTTCCGTATCCCAGATTTCCGCGCGAGAGAGTACGCCGATAATCGTCACATTCTTCTGTAATCCGGCGCGCTCACGCAGCACCGGCGGGATCACGATACGTCCTTGCTTATCCACATCAACATCCGCCGCCGATGCCAGCAGATACCGCTGCATCATGCGGGATTTTGTCGTAGGAAGCTGTCGAATCGTTTGCTCCAGCTTACTCCATTCCTCCTGCGAGTAGAGGTAGAGACAGCCATCCAGTCCTCTGGTA
>CAVBHI010000176.1:0-6166 GCA_963595115.1 bacterium | reverse complement strand
AACAAGGTCATTCGCGTTTCCCGTCAGCTGCTGCAGGAGCTGGGTCATGACCCGCAGCCGGAGGAAATCGCAGAAGAGATGAATATGCCGGTTGAGCGCGTGCGCGAAATCCTCAAGATTGCACAGGAGCCGGTATCCCTTGAAACACCAATCGGTGAAGAGGAAGATAGCCATCTGGGCGATTTTATTCCGGATGATGATGCTCTGGAGCCAGCAGAGGCTGCTTCGTTTACCCTACTCAAGGAGCAGCTGGTAGAAGTGCTCAAGACACTGACACCGCGCGAGGAAAAGGTTCTGCGCCTGCGCTTTGGCATTGAGGACGGACGTACCCGCACGTTGGAGGAAGTTGGCAAGGAATTTAACGTAACGCGTGAGCGCATCCGCCAGATTGAGGCAAAGGCGCTGCGTAAGCTGCGTCATCCGAGCCGTTCCAAAAAGCTGAAGGACTTTTTGAACTAAAGCAGAGTAAGCGGAAAAGAGGAGGCACGTTGAAATGACGCGGCGTGATAAGCACAATTATTATCTGGATATGGCGGAGGTTGCGCTGGAGCGGAGCACCTGCCTGCGGCGCAATTTCGGCGCAGTTATCGTCAAAAATGACGTGATTGTGTCCACGGGATACAATGGCGCGCCGCGCGGACGGGCAAACTGCACCGACCGCTGTTCCTGCATTCGGGATGAATACAACATCCCGCGCGGAACACACTATGAGTTCTGCCGCTCGGTTCATGCGGAGGCAAACGCGATTATCGCGGCATCGCGCGAGGAAATGCTGGGAGCGACGCTGTATCTGGTCGGACGGGAGTCCAAGACAGGAAAAATCATGTCGGATGCCAACTCGTGCTCGATGTGCAAACGGCAAATCATTAACGCGGGAATTGAACAGGTCGTGATCCGCCGAGACCACGATCATTATGACATCATTCCGGTGGGGGAATGGGTGGCGAATGACGACACCCTGACGTATGATTTGGCGTATTAATGTACATACAGGAAGAAACATAATCGGACGAGGGGACGGGCGGTAAGCCCGCAGGAAAGGAAATGTGGTGAAGCAAGGATGAAAAAGAAAAATTTTATTTTGATGGGCATCGTTATGACGCTGATGGTGGGATTCTTTACGTCATTTGCTGCGGTACCGGCACAGGCGGTGAACCGGCACAAGCAGGTTGAGAAGACCGTGACGAAGCTGTACAACGGCGTGAAGAAGAACGACAAGGCGACGGTGAGCAAGTATGTGAAAATCAAGAAGAATTCGATCGTACATGCATTCTGGCCATCGCTGAAAAAGTACCACACGGATCTGAAGTATCAGGTCAAATCGGTGGACGTAACCGGCAAGAAGGCGGTAGTGCGCGTCAAGGTGAAGTATCAGGATCTAAGCAAGGTGCATTACAAGGCGCTGGATCGTTATTCGGATTGGTACAAGCAGTATTACATCAAGAATAACAAAAAGCCGAGCAACAAGGAGGTTCAGGCGAACTACGCTGCCAACTTCAAGAAGGCGTTGAAGGGGTATCAGAAAAAGTATGCGACGAAAACCGTTCGTCTTACGCTTCAGCGCAAGGACAACGATTGGACAGCAAAAACGCTGAGCAAAAACGGTATTGACAGCATCACAGGCGGCTATCAGAGCGCGTATGAGGCGTATTTTCAGTAATTTAAGCGACAATAGATGAGAATCGGCGGCGGACATACCGAAGGGCATGTTCGCCGCTTTTCTGCTACAAAGGGAATGAAATCTTTGCTAAAACGGAGTTCACAAAAAAGACACAAAAGATTAACAATGATAATTGTTGACAATGTTAATTATCTGCGCTATACTGACTATCAATCAAGGAAACCGGAAAGAGAGGTGACGAATCATGGCGACCGACGAGATGAAGGCAGCAGAGGCGATGCGGGAGCTGATCCGCTTGGATCACCGGCGGATGCTGCTGGTGAGCAGTCTGTTTGAAAAACGTATGTCGCGAATGGATTTTGGCGTGCTGGATTGTGTCTATACCCATCGGGCAGAGCATCCGGATGCGCTGGGGATCTATGCATCGGAAATTGCAGAAAAATGCCATGTAACGCGCTCGGCAATCTCACGCCAGCTACAGCTGCTGGAAACGCGCGGCTGGATTACACGGACGGTAGATCCGCACAGCAAGCGCAGTGTCTTTGTGTCGCTGACCGACAAGGGAACGGAGATTCTGTTGGAGCACTATGAGGCGAGCAAGCACTTTCACGATCGCGTATATTACCGCATGGGAGAACAGCGGATGGAAACACTGCTGGAGAGCATGCGTCAGCTGACGACAGCGATGGAGCAGGAGGTTCAGCGGTTTAAGCAGGAGGAAGCGGAGAGAGGAGGAAATAAGTGAAGCACTTATTCGGCTATTTGAAGCAGCATGGGAGCATTGTCTGTGCCATTATCGTGCTGTTGATTGTCCAAGCGTACTGTGATCTGTCTCTGCCATCCTATACAAGCGACATTGTAGACATTGGTTTGCAGTCGTATGGCATTGAACACACGGCACCGGATCAGATTCGGAGCGAGAGCATGGATGCCGTTCAGCTGTTGATGACAGAGGAAGAAAAACAGCTGGTGGAGCAGCACTACACGCTGGATGACGCGGAGGGCGTCTATCGCCGTGACGATACGCATGGAAAACAGCTTCGTGAGCTGGACGAGGCGTTTGCCACGCCGGAAGCGCTGTTGTATCAGATACAGCAGAGCGAAACCTATGACATCCGTCAGCTTGTCGGTGCATACAACGCCGGACAGCTGACACACAAACAGATCATGGATATTCGCGCACAGGCGGTGGACGCGATGGGCGCGATGAGCGACACGATGATTTCGCAGGTTGCCACGCAGTATGTCCAACAGGAATATACGGAACAGGGTGTGGATCTAAACGCAATGCAGCGGACGTATCTGTTCACGACGGGCGGCAAGATGCTTGCGATGTCCATCCTGATGATTGTTGTGGCGATTTTCGCCGGTTTGCTGGCGGCGCGAACGGCGGCATCCATCAGCCGCGATTTGCGCGGACGCGTATTCCGACAGGTTGTCTCGTATTCCTCGGCAGAGGTCAACCAGTTCTCAACGGCGTCGCTGATTACGCGCTGTACAAACGACATTCAGCAGATTCAGATGGTCATGGTCATCCTGCTGCGTATGATTTTATACGCACCGATTCTGGCGATTGGTGGTATTTTCAAGGTGGTTTCGACCCACACTGGTCTGGGATGGATTATCATCGTAGCGGTCGGCGCGACGATGGGCACGGTGTTTGTCCTGATGTCGCTGGCGATGCCGCGCTTTAAAAAAATGCAGACGTTGGTGGACAATGTAAACCGCGTCAGCCGCGAAATTTTGACCGGCATTATGCCGATTCGTGCGTTTTCACGCGAAAAGCATGAGGAAGTACGCTTTGACGTCGCCAACCTGGATCTCAAGTCAACGCAGCTGTTTACCAACCGCGTAATGACGTTTATGATGCCATCGATGATGCTGATTATGTACTGCGTCAACGGCATGATTATCTGGTTCGGCGCACACAACATTGACAGCGGCTTGATGCAGGTCGGCGATTTGACGGCATTTTTGACTTATGTCATGCAGATTGTCATGGCATTTATGATGATGTCAATGATCTCCATTATGCTTCCGCGCGCCGGCGTTGCAGCCGATCGCATTCAGGAGGTTCTGACAACCGAGCCGACCATTCACGACGCGCCGGATGCCAGGGAGGACAGCAACGGATGCGGTGAGGTGGAATTCCGTGACGTCTCGTTCCGATTCCCGGGCAGTGAACACAACGCGCTGGAGCACATCAGCTTTACGGCGCAGCCGGGCAAGACGACGGCGATTATCGGTTCGACCGGCTGCGGTAAGACAACGCTGCTCAACCTGATTCCACGTTTTTACGATGTAACCGAGGGTGCGGTTCTGGTGGACGGCATTGACGTGCGTGAGATGACGCAGAGCAGTCTGCGCTCGTTGCTGGGCTATGTTCCGCAGAAGGGAATTTTGTTCTCCGGCAACATCGAATCCAATCTGAAATTTGGCAGCGACGAGATTACCGATGAGCAGATGGTGAAGGCGGCGGAGATTGCACAGGCAACCGAGTTTATTGACAGCAAGGTTGACCGTTATCGCAGTCCGATTGCACAGGGCGGCGGCAATGTATCCGGCGGACAGAAGCAGCGCCTTTCGATTGCGCGTGCGATCGCCAAGCAGCCGAAGATTTTCCTGTTTGACGATTCGTTCTCCGCGCTGGACTACAAAACAGATACGGCGCTGCGCCGTGCGCTGAACGAAAACGTCAAGGACGCGGTTGTGATTATTGTCGCGCAGCGTATCTCGACGATTTTGCACGCGGATCAGATCATTGTTTTGAACGAAGGTCGTGTGGATGGCATCGGTACGCATGAGCAGCTGCTCCGGTCGTGCACAACGTATCAGGAAATCGCCCGCAGCCAGTTGTCGGCAAAGGAGCTTGGTTTGGAAGGAGGTCAGGCATAATGGCAGAAGAAATGCGCAGACCGCCGCGGCGGAACGGACCGCCGGGAGGTCCTCCGGGTATGATGACCGAAAAGGCAAAGGACTTTAAGGGCACGCTTGGCAAGCTGTTGGCGTACATTGGATTTTACAAGATTGCGCTGGTCTTTGTGTTGATTTTTGCCGTGTGCAGTACGGTGTTCAACATCCGTGGTCCGAAGGTCATGGGTCAGGGTGTAACGGAGATTTACACCGGTCTGACCGCAAAGGTTGCCGGAACGGGCGGACTGGACTATGGAAAAATCGGTCATTATGTTGCGGTGATGCTGGCGCTGTATCTGATTGCAGCCGCATTCCAGTTCTTACAGGGCTGGCTGATGACCGGTATTTCGCAGAAAATTGCGTATCGTATGCGGCGGGAGATCATTGAAAAGGTCAACCGAATGCCGCTGAAATATTTTGAGAAGAAAACCGTCGGCGAAGTGCTCTCCCGTATTACGAACGATGTCGATACGCTGAGCATGAGCTTGAACCAGAGCGTGACACAGTTGATTACCTCTGTGGCAACGATTATTGGCGTGCTGTATATGATGCTGACGATTTCTCCGCTGATGACACTGATTGCGGTTATTATTCTGCCGGTGTCGGCGTTCTTTGTCCTGATTATCGTCAAGTTCAGCCAGAAATACTTCCGCGCACAGCAAAAGTATTTGGGCGACATAAACGGTCAGGTTGAGGAGACCTTTTCGGGACAGAGCGTCATCAAGGCGTTCAATCGAGAGGAGAAAACACTGCAGCTGTTCTCGGACACCAATGAGAAGCTGTATCATTCCGCATGGAAGTCTCAGTTCCTGTCCGGACTGATGCAGCCGATTATGATGTTTGTCGGCAATCTCGGCTATGTTGCCGTTGCCGTATCCGGTTCGATGCTGGCGGCGGCAGGAGTTATTCAGGTCGGCGACATTGTGTCGTTTATCTCTTATGTCAAGAACTTTACCCAGCCGATTACGCAGCTGTCGCAGGTATCCAATATGCTGCAATCAATGGCAGCGGCGGCTGAGCGCGTGTTTGAGTTCCTCGGAGAAGAGGAAGAGGAGCAGACGGTGGAAAATCCGGTTTCGGCAGACAGCATCAAGGGTGCGGTTTCCTTCCGTCATGTCCGGTTTGGCTATGACCCGAACAAGACGATTATCAATGACTTCAATTGTGAGGTGAATCCGGGTGAAATGGTCGCGATTGTCGGACCGACCGGCGCCGGAAAAACGACGATGGTGAAGCTACTGATGCGCTTTTATGACGTGGATTCCGGTGAGATTTTGGTGGACGGCAACGACATACGCCGCTTTAACCGTGCGGAGCTGCGCGAGGGCTTCGGCATGGTATTGCAGGACACATGGCTGTTCAAGGGCACGATTATGGAAAACATCCGCTACGGACGGCTGGATGCAACGGACGAAGAGGTCATTGCGGCGGCAAAGGCGGCACATGCGGATCACTTTATCCGCACGCTGCCGGGCGGCTATCAGATGGAGCTGAACGAAGAGGCAAGCAATGTATCGCAGGGACAAAAACAGCTGTTGACGATTGCACGTGCCATTCTGGCGGATAATCCGATTCTGATTTTGGATGAAGCAACCAGCTCGGTCGATACCCGCACGGAGCACCAGATTCAGC
>CAVBHI010000175.1:0-2902 GCA_963595115.1 bacterium | reverse complement strand
GGTATTGTTTATCTCCTGTCAGGGACTGGTGGAGAATCACAATCTGATGCAGGCGTTCCGCGATATTCTATCCCTGATTCAGACCGCCTATGATTATCCGGTGGACATTGAATTTACCGTCAATTTGTCCCCCAACGGCGGCGATGTCATCAATCTCCTGCAATGCCGTCCGCTTCAGGTCGCGCGCAACACGGATGACATTCAGATTCCGGACAACATTGCGCCGGAATCCATTGTATTGGAGTGTCGTCATGCGTCCATGGGGCTGTCCAAATCCATCGCCCTCGATTATATTGTTTACGTTGACCCCATTGCGTACTATCAGATGGAATATCGCGCCAAGTACACCGTGGCACAGGCGCTCAGCGCCATCAACTGGTATTTCCGCGACAAGGGCAAACGCATTTTGCTGATGGTCCCAGGACGCATCTGTACCTCCTCTCCGGAGCTGGGCGTACCGACAACGTTTGCAGACATCAGCGAATTTGATGTCATTTGCGAGGTTTCCGAAACCAAGGCAGGCTATATGCCGGAGCTGTCCTACGGCAGTCACATCTTCCAAGACCTTGTAGAAGCCGATATTCTGTACGGCGCTGTGTTCCACAATGAAAAAACGCTGCACTTTGCGCCGGAGCTGCTGCGCGGTCAGCCCAATGTGTTGGAGGAAATCGTTCCCGACAGCGGCGCGCTGTCCGGCATTCTCCGTCTGTATGATGTCAGCGCAAGCAACTGCATCGTCTATCACGACATGCGCGAACAGCATCTGCTGTGCACCATTGATCCGGATTCGGCGGACTGAGCTGCACAAGCACATTCCAGCCACAGCAAAGACCTGCTCTCTCCGCGAGAGCAGGTCTTTCTAATTGCCTATATTCGGATTGTATTTGCTTGCTTATTCGTACTGTTTGCCGCCGATATAAACCGCTTCCAGATTCAAATCCTTGTCCAGAATCAGGAAGTCCGCCAGCTTGCCCGTTTCCAGCGAGCCGACTTTGTGATCCATACGAATTGCCCGCGCCGGAACAATGGTCGCTGCCGCAACTGCCTTTTCCAGCGGAATGCCAAACGAAACGACATTCTGTACCGCCTTGAGCACACTGATAGACGAACCGGCCAAGGTGGTCTCATCCATCAGCGTCGCCTTGCCGTTCTTCATGATAATCGGCTGACCACCCAGCTCATACTGTCCGTCCGGCATACCGGCGCAGCGCAGCGAGTCGCTGATGAGCGTCAGCTTATCTCCGTACAGCTGGAACATCATGCGGATGACGGACGGATGAATATGCAATCCGTCACAGATCAGTTCCACCGTCGCACCGGAATCGTATGCCGCACCGATCACTGCCGGCTTGCGGTGATGCAGCGGGTTCATGCCGTTAAACAGATGGGTCGTGTGAGATGCGCCGCGGCGATACGCCTCCATCGCCGTGTCGTAATCCGCAATCGTATGACCCAGCGACACCGTGCAAATCTGCGAAATCTCGTCGATAAATGCCATCGCGCCCGGCTCTTCACACGCAACCGTAACCAGACGAACCTGATTGCCGGATGCCTCGTTCAAGCGGTGGAACATGGCGGTATCCGGTTCGTGCAGATTTTCCGCCGCCTGTGCGCCGCGCTTGTCGTAGCACAGGAACGGACCTTCCAGATGGACACCAAGGCAGCGTGCGCCCTTGGTCTGAAAGTCGCGGATGGCGTGCATCGCCGGTATCAGTGTCTCTTCCTTGAGCGTCATCGTCGTCGGACACCACGAGGTCACGCCGTTTCTGGCGTAGTAAGCCGACATTTTTTCCAGTCCCTCTACGCTTCCGTCGCTGGCATCCTCCTGCATCGCGCCGTGCGTGTGAATATCCAGCAGACCCGGAATGACATACTTATCTGTGGCATTGATGTCCGCCGGCTTGTCAATCCAGCCGGTTGCCGTGATGGTTTCGCCAAACTCCATATCACCGGCAGCGAACGTGCCGTCCGGCTGAAAGATCATACCATTTTTCAGTAACATATGTTGTCTCCTTACTTGATATCCGGCAGGCTTGCTGCAGCAACCGACTGACCGACACGACGGAATTTTTCATCCGGCAGCAGCAGCTCCAGCGCAGCGTACTCCGGATATTCGGTCTCCAGCACGCGGCGTGCGCTCTCCAGAATTATCTCACCGCCCTTTCCGGACATCACGCGACCGAGCAGCAGAACACTCGTGCAGCCGTACAGCTCACAATACAGTGCCAGCGTGTGACCCAGATAGATACCGATGGTATCATATACATCTGCCGCACCCGCACTGCCGTTCTCCATCTGAGACTGAATTTCCACCAGCTTTTCCGCCAGCGTCAGCTCCTCCTTGAGCTGGATGCCGGCCAGCGGCGCCAGACGGATCGCCGCATCCTGTGCCAGATACTTGACGCCGCAGCCGATGTCACCCGACCATTCGTCCGCCGGAGCGTCCGGATTGGCATCAATCGTCATGAATGCCAGCTCGTTAAACCATCCGGTAATGTTTCCGGCGGCATCGACAAAGCCGACCGCCTCGCTTGTGCCCATTGAGATACCGAGGATGTTGTTGCGCTCAAAGCTCATCGCGCCAGCCAGCGCGGTGACGTCGCCGTCATTGCACACTGCCATCGGTACATCGCCAAAGCAATCCTTTACCGTGCGCAGATAAATATTCTTAATGGTCTTTTCAAACAGCTCCGGATCGGCTTCCTTAACCTTGTTGTAGACGTGGGAGACCATGGACTTGTTGTCCACGATGACACCGGACGCCGAGATACCAACGCCGTCTACCGATGCCAGATGCTGCGCCGCCTCCTGAAGCGAGTCGCAGATGTGGTCATAGTGGTACTTCGGGTCGGAATTCAGCTTGGGCAGCCAAACGGTCTCCGTGCTGAATACCGTCTCGCCG
>CAVBHI010000174.1:0-2719 GCA_963595115.1 bacterium | reverse complement strand
CATGCGGCACGATGCAGTAGGTGCAAAAATTGTTGCAGCCGTACATGATGGACAGCCACGCATGGCAGCCGTCGCCGCGCAGAACCGGTAAGCCCTCTGAGATTTCACCGCGTTCGTCGCCGCCAATCTCAAACACGCGTTTTCCGCCGTTCAGTCGGCTGAGCAGCAGCTCCGGAAAGCGCCACAATGCGTGCGTGCCAAACACAATATCCACACGTGGATAGCTCTTTTTGATCTTCTCCGCCATCTGCGGCTGCTGTACCATGCATCCGCACATACAGATCGTCAGATCCGGCTTGCTGTCCTTGAGATGGGTGTACTGTCCCATGATGCCGAGCACGCGCTTTTCCGCGTGTTCGCGCACTGCACAGGTATTCACCACAATGACATCCGCCTGCTTGGGATCATCCGTCGGCTCATAGCCCATCTCGCGCAGCATACCGGCAACGCGCTCAGTATCCGCCTCGTTCTGCTGACAGCCAAAGGTCTGGCAATAAAAATGCGGACGCTCCGGATACATTGACAGCCTATATTGAATGGTGTTCATACAGTCCCACTGGTGCGAAATCTGCTCCTCAGAGATCTGTTTTGTCTTTGTCTTCATCATAATTTATCGAAACTCGTCCAAATTGGTATCATAAATCATCAAGTGATGATAATTTACGCCGTCCGGCTCGTACTGCGGCAGCTCTGCCCGAATCGTTTTGGTGATATACTCCGGACTCAGATTGTTGTTGCCGGAAGCCAAAATCGCATATGCCCGCACACAATCCTTATCCGCCTCCAGCGAGATACCCTTGATATATTCCTTGATATTGACCTGCTTTTCTCCGCGCTTCGAGCGTTTCATAATCAGAATCTCCTCGCGGGCAAACAGCTCCTCCACGTCCTTGCAGAACGTCTCCGGAACGCCGTTGTCAAACTCCCATGTGATTTCAAACTTCGAGTACGCAATCTCGCGCACCTTTTTTCCGCCGTCACTCAGCGGATAGATTTCCAGCACGCGCAGACCGCTCGGCATCACGGCATTCATATTCTCTACTGCATGATCCGGAATTTTGTCTGCTGTGCAGTTGAAATCCAGGAACTCACATTCGCCGGAATATCCGGTGGAAAGCGGCAGCGCAACCGAAATGTAAATGTGCTGATTAAAGCCCTCCGTGTACCAAACCGGCAGCTGTGCGCGGGCAATTACGCGCTGCATACAGTGCATCAGATCCAGATGCGAAATGTATGCCGCCTCGTCCGTTTTGGAAAACTTGATTCGCGCCTTAAATATGACATCCACATCCCTTCGTCAAGCTGACCGCGCCGCAGCCAGCGCATTGTTCCATACATGCCGGTGTCGTCTCCGCCCTGCGGGAGCGCTCCCACTCGCGCTTTAAATGCTCCTTCGTCGTGCCGCAGCCAATGTGATCCCACGGGAACACCTCGTCCAACGGACGCTGACGGTTGGCATAAAACGCCGGATCAATGCCGCAGACACGAAATGCATCCATCCATTTTTCCAGCGAGAAGCACGCATCCCAGCCATCCATCTTGCAGCCGGATTTCCATGCCGTATACAGCACATCGCAGATCTTGCGATCCCCGCGGGCAAAGACGCCCTCCAAAAAGCTCGCATCGGAATCGTGCCAACGGAAGGTGACATTTTTTGTCTTCATCACCTGACGCAGATATTGTGTCTTTTCATCCAGCTCTTCCTTTGTCGCCTGTGCATCCCACTGAAACGGGGTCTGTGGCTTGGGTACAAAGCAGGATGTAGATGCCGTAATTTTAACGCCGCGCGAACGATTCGGAGTGTTCTCCCGCCAGCACCACGCCAGCGTGCGGCACAGCTTGCTCATCTCGTCAAAGTCCTCATTCGTCTCTGTCGGCAGACCCATCATAAAGTATAGCTTGACATTATTCCAACCGCCTTGAAAGGCAATGGTGCAGGCATGGATCAAATCCTCTTCGGTCAGATTCTTGTTAATGACATCGCGTAACCGCTGGCTTCCAGCCTCCGCAGCAAAGGTCAAACCGCTTTTGCGCACCTTCTGAATTCGTTCCATCAAATCCAACGAGAACGAATCCGCCCGCAGCGATGGCAGCGACAGACTGATGCGCCGCTCCTCACAGAAATCCAGCAGCTCACCGGTCAGATCACCCAACTCGGAATAATCACTGGTGGACAGAGAAGACAAGGAAATCTCCTCATAACCGGAATAATCTAAAATCGCCTTGGCTTGTTTCAGCAGAACATCCTTACTCTTTTTGCGAAGCGGACGGTAGGTATGTCCCGCCTGGCAGAACCGGCAGCCACGCGGACATCCGCGAAACAGCTCTACCATCGCGCGATCGAATACAATATCCGTAGACGGCACAACAAGCTTATCTGGAAAATACATATGATCCAAATCGACAACAATACGCTTTTGTACAAACGCCGGAGCACCATCGCGCGGAGTGATCGCTTTTACCGTGCCGTCCTCATGATAGGAAATATCATACAAGCTCGGCACATAGATACCCGAAATCTGACTGACCTGCTGTAAGAAACGTTTCTTTGACCAGTTTTCCTGTTTTGCTTGGCGATAAAGATTCAGAAAATCAATCATCATCTCTTCGCCATCGCCAATCTGGAACACATCAACGAAATCCGCCAGCGGCTCTGGATTGTACGCACATGGACCACCGCACACAACAAGATTATGTAATCCGACGCGCTCCTTAGCAT
>CAVBHI010000173.1:0-3621 GCA_963595115.1 bacterium | reverse complement strand
AGAGGTTGACGAGCTGGCAGCACGCCTGATGAAGGACTTTGAGCATATTGTGGATGAGCGTGCGGCACAGCCGGACGTAAAGGAGAACGCCGAGACCGGCTTCGTTGTCAACGTAGGCTGCGGCACGTTTGAGAGCTATGGCAACTTTGGTCATCGTTGTGGCGCATCTGCGGATGGACGTCGTTCACAGGAGACGGTCAGCGCAAACTATTCTCCGTCTGTAGGTCTGGATGTAAACAGCCCGACGGCAGTAATCAAGTCCATCACCTGTCCGGATATTATGCCGTACTACTCCGGCGGTCCGTTGGATATGTCTCTGGATGCTGATCTGCTGATTGGTGAGGACGGTAAGAATCGTCTGAAGTCTTTGATCAAGTCGTTTGTTGAGCTGGGCGGCGTTATGATGAACGTCAACAGCACCAGTCCGGAAATGCTGGAGGATGCACAGGTTCATCCGGAGAAGTATCCGGGTCTGCGTGTACATCTGGGCGGTCTGTCTGCTTACTTCATTGCACTTGCACCGGAGCAGCAGAACATTATTATCAACCGCACCAAGCATGCGCTATAAAGAAAAAAGCTTATGCCATGTTGAGGAGGGAAGCAGAATGATGCGCATTACGCAAGAGCAGCTTCAGGCGATCCGAGAGGGAAAAGCGGCAGTTATCACGGATATACAGCGGTTTAAGGCACACGATGGTCCGGGTATCCGCACGATGATTTTCTTTAAGGGATGCCCGCTGCGCTGCAAGTGGTGTCAAAACCCGGAGACATGGCACAGAGAACCGGAGTTAATGTATTTCCCGAATTTGTGTTTAGGAGATGGGCAGTGTGTAAAAACCTGTCCCTCCGGTTCTTTATCAATCGGAGAGACTGGATTACAGATGGATTCCGCCAAATGTCTGCGCTGTGGAGCATGTACGAATGTATGTTACGCAGAGGCATTGAAAGTCACCGGCAGATATATTTCGCTGGAGGAAGCGGAGAAGCGAGTCTTTGACGATGAGGTATTTTTCCGTGTAAGCGGAGGCGGCGTGACGCTCAGCGGCGGCGAATGTACCATGTTCCCGAAATTCATCGAGAATCTGCTGACCGCAGTCAAGCAGCGCAATATTCATACCGCAATCGAAACCTGCGGCTTCTGGGACTGGGATTCCATGCGCGATGTCATCCCTCTGATTGATTTGTTCCTGTATGACATCAAGATTCCGTTCGGCGAGAAAAGCCGTAAATATACCGGTCAGGGCAGTGAGCGGATTCTACAGAATCTTGAAGGGCTGCGGAGCATGGGAAAACGGGTGATTTTGCGTATGCCGTTTATCCCCGGCGTAAATACCGATGAGGAAACGCTGAATGCGGTCGGTGAAATCGCCAAGCGCAATCAGATAGAGGAACTGCATATTCTGCCGTTCCATCAGGTCGGATCGAACAAGTGGTCTGCGCTGCGGCGAGAATATGATTGCGAGTCTTGGCGTCTTCCGACTGAGGAAGAGACGCAAAAGGCGAAAAGCGTCCTACAGGCATATATTCCATACGTCAGTGTCGGTGGTCAGGAATACCACGAGGAAGAATAACGAGATTCTCTGTGCAGATACAAACGATAGAGTTCCCCGCTTTGACCGATTCTCCTGCTGGGAATGGATCAGAGCGGGAAATTTGTCTTTTGACAAAGAGGAGGGATTTCCGGTGAAACAAAATCAATCGATTGCCTTGGTTACCGGTGCTGGAAGCGGAATCGGGCGTGCGATTGCGTTAGAGCTATCCGATGAGGGCTTTTATATCATCATTGCCTGCCGTTCGCAATCAAATGCCTCGGATACCCTGTTCCAGATCCGGCGCTCCGGCGGTGCTGGTGAATTCATTCGCTGCGATGTCTCGGAGCTCAAACAGATCGAGGCGATGATGGAGTACATTGCGCGGGTTCATGGTCATCTGGAGGTGCTGGTCAACAACGCGGCAATCTCAAATACGCGTACCATGGATGAGATTGATGAAAAGGAATGGGATCAGATGTTGGCTGCCAATCTCAAAGGTCCGTTCTTTTTATGTCGTCATGCCTTTTCTATGATGAAAAATCAACACTACGGTCGAATTATCAATTTGTGCTCTATTGCCGGAGAACGGGGCGCACTGTATTCCGGCATCCATTATGCCGCTTCTAAAGGCGGGCTGCTCGCACTGACCAAATCGTTTGCTCTTCGCGGGGCGGAATACGGTATCACCGTCAATGCCGTGTCTCCGGGTACGGCAGATACCCCGATGTCCCGCGCAGAGGGAATTCCTGCGGATGATATTCCGCTTGGACGTGCGGCAACGCCGGAGGAGGTTGGACATGCGGTCTGTTTTCTCGCTTCCGAACAGGCCAGTTATCTGACCGGCGTTACCATGGATGTCAACGGAGGACAACTCATGCGATGATCGATTGGCGGGATACAGTACTTCGATGTAGAATGCGGCGGGGTATTTTGGACCCAGACAGAGCAGAAAAAGTTTTCCTGTTCCTTTGCGGACAAAAAGCAGTTTGCGTGCTTGACACGAAGCGGAAAACAGTATAATATATTAGTATATAAGTGAGCGCGATACAATCGTAGCCATAGAAGGGAAGGAGTATATTATTATGTCGGAACTGAAAGTAACAAATCCGATGACCGGCGAGGTTCTGGATACGGTAACGCTTGCGGGAGCGGAAGAAGTTCAAAAGATGGTAAACCTCGCAGTTGCAGCGGAGGAAAGCTGGGAAGCAACGCCTGTGTACGAACGTGCGGAATATCTCTATCGCTTTGCCGATGCACTGGAAAAGGATGCGGAATATATTTCGCAGCTGTCTGCAAAGGATATGGCAAAGCCGATTGTACAGGCGCGTGGCGAAACGATGGATGGCGTCAAGCTCCTGCGTGCAGCGGCAGAGCGTGCAAAGCATCTGTACGGTGAAGTTCTGTCAGACAGCGGTCCGGGCTTTGAGGGAGATCTGGTATTTACGAAGCGAGAGCCGCTCGGCACAATCGCCTGCGTCATTCCGTTCAATTTCCCGATTGAGCTGACCTTTCAGAAGATCGCCCCTGCACTTGCCATGGGCAATACCGTGCTGGTTAAAGCGCCCAGCGCAAATCCGCTCGCCGTTCTGGCGTTGGATAAGTACGCCAAGGCGGCGGGCTTTCCGGAAGGCGTAGTGCAGTTCTTCGTATCGGATCATGAGGCGGTCAATGAGCATATTATTGCAAATCCCAAGGTGGATGCAATCAGCCTGACCGGCAGCACGGCAGCAGGCAAGCGTATGGTAAAGGCGGGCGCAGATACGCTCAAGCGCACGTTCCTTGAGCTGGGCGGCAACGATGCACTGCTTATTTTCGAGGACGCAGATTTGGATCGCGCACTGGATGAAATGGTGATGAGCCGTATGGAGAACAACGGACAGGTCTGCTGCTCGTCCAAGCGCTTCCTCGTGCAGCGCAGCATTTACGATGAGGTTGCAAAGCGTCTGGTAGAGCGACTGACGGCACTCAAGCGCGGCAGCGCTCTGGATGAGGAAGCAGCCGTAACGGCGTTGGTTTCTGAGCGTGCAGCCAAGGAGGTAGAGACACAGATTCAGCACACGATTGCGCAGGGCGCGGCACTGATGTGCGG
>CAVBHI010000172.1:0-3001 GCA_963595115.1 bacterium | reverse complement strand
CTTGCGTTGCTGTCTTTCTATCTGCCCCATCCTCTGCGCCGCATTATCGCTCTTCCTCGGGATTACAGCAAAGCGGACGCGGATCGAAACAAAACCCTGTCTCCTGCAGAGGCGTTTGTGCTTGCCATTCCGGTTTCCATTGATTCGTTAATTGGTGGTCTTAGTATTACGGCAGATGGATTTGGTCTAATTCTTCGCTTTGTTCTGGGCTTTCTGTGTGGATACATCGCCGTGTATGTCGGCAGCCGTCTGGCAGCACGCATCCCTATCCGGAATCAGCGGCTTCGTTCGTCCCTCTGCGGCTGTCTGCTGATCGCACTTGGTGTTGCAAAGCGCGTATTATAGTGCAAAAAATCCCGTATAATACGGGATTTTCATGCATTATTCTTGTTTATTCAATGATTTTGCCAGATCCTGAAGCTCGATCCAACGCTCGGTACGTTCATACAGCTTCTGTTCCAGCGCATCCTTCTTTTCTGTCAGCTCCTGCAAACGAACAAAATCCGTCGCCGCCTTCGGCAGTTCCGCATCTATCTTGGCAATCTGCTGCTCCAGCTTGTCCAGCTCTTCTTCAATATGTTCAAGCTCATATTGTTCCTTGTAGCTCATCTTGCGCGCGGAAGCTGTCGGTTTTTTCTTTTCCTTTGGCTTTGCCGCAACAGATAGATCAGCGACCGACTCTTCCCGCTTTGCCTCATAATCGGCATAGTTACCGAGGTACTGCCGCACCTCTCCGCCCTTGCGGAATTCAAAAGTGCGATTTGCAATTTTGTCAAGGAAATAGCGGTCATGCGATACCGCAATCACAGCACCCTCAAAAACCATTACATAGTTTTCTAAGATGTTGAGCGTCTCAATATCCAGGTCATTGGTCGGCTCGTCCAATAACAGGATATTGGGTGCATCAATTATGACACTCAACAGATACAGGCGGCGTTGCTCTCCACCAGAAAGATCGCCAATGCGCGTCCATTGCATCTCGCCGGTAAACAGGAATTTTTCCAGCACCTGTGCGGCAGACAACATTCCATCCGGTGTTTGTACGGTTTCCGCAATATCTCGAACAAAATCAATGACCTTTTGCTCTGGATTCATATGGCTGCAATCCTGCGAGAAATAGCCGATCTTTACGGTTTCCCCCAGTTCAATCCTTCCGCTGTCCGGTACAATCTGTCCTGCCAGCAGGCGAAGGAAGGTTGATTTTCCCGTACCGTTGCGTCCGACAATGCCAATGCGGTCATCACGTGCAACCTTCATTGAAAGATCATCCAAATAGGTAATTCCATCCCATGACTTGCTGATGGCATTGACATCAATAATCTTTTTGCCCAGACGGGTAGCAATCGAAGCCAGCTCCATCTCCGGCACTTCCACCGATCCGCTCTGAGCCTTGAGCGCCTCAAAGCGTTCGATGCGGTCACGGCTCTTGGTTCCTCTTGCCCGCGCGCCGCGCTGAATCCACGCCAACTCCCGCTTGAGCAGTGTCTGACGTTTGCGTTCCGCCGCCGCTTCGCTCATCTCGCGCTCCGCCTTGCGCATCAGGTAGCCCGAATAATTTTCGTTGTAGAAATGCAGATGACCATGATCCAATTCACAAATTCGGTTTGCTACGCGGTCGAGAAAATAGCGGTCATGCGTAATCATGACAACCGCACCGCGGTATGCGCGAAGCTGCTTTTCAAGCCATGCTGCCGTCTCATTGTCAATATGGTTGGTCGGTTCGTCCAAAATCAAAATTTCACTCGGATTTAGCAGAGCAGAAACAATTGCCACGCGCTTTTTCTGTCCGCCGGACAGCAGACGAACCGATTTATCAAATTCCGTAACGTCCAGCTGTGTCAACAGCGTCTTTGCTTCGTATGCGCGTTCTTCGGCAAATTCGGAATCCGCCCCGCGAAATACCTGCTCCAACACCGTGATGTCCTCCGAAAAGTCTGGTGTCTGCGGCAGGTATCCGATGCGCGTACCATTGGCATACGTTACCGTGCCCTCATCCGCCTCCTCCAGACCCGCTAAAATGCGCAGAAACGTGGATTTTCCCGTACCATTGATGCCGATAAATCCTACTTTATCCTGTTCTTCTAGCGCAAACTGAACGTGGTCGAACATCTGGTATTCGCCCCAGTTTTTCGCAATATTTTCTGCATTTAGAAGTACCATATAGTTTCTCCCATCATTCCAATGCCGCAGTGTTGCTCCATCGGCATTCAGCTATCTATATATAAAGAAAGCAAACCGCCGGAATCAGCCAGCGGTTTGCAATTTCTCTCAAAGAGAATTAACAATATCCTTAAATCGGTTGCCGCGCTCCATAAAGTTCTGAAACAGATCAAAGGAAGCACTTGCAGGAGACATAATGACGACATCGCCGTATTCCGCATGGGCTGACGCGCCGCGAATGGCGGCTTCAAAATCATCATAACGGAAAATCTGCAATTCATTGGGGTCGTAACCCTCTGCCGCCTGTACCGAAGCTTCAATTGCGTCCGATGTCGCACCAACTAAGTGCAGCTGCTTGACATGTGCACAGATTTCCGGACCGAGAACGTCATACGGAATGTGCTTGTCATAGCCGCCTGCAATTAAAATCAGCTTTTCCTTAAATGAGCGCAGTCCGGCAATGGTGCGCGTTGGGCTGGATGCAATCGAATCATTGTAATAGCGCACGCCATCCTTGACACGTACCAGTTCAATACGATGCTCCACGCCGCCAAATTCATGTGCAACCGAAACAACATCATCAAAGCTAACCATACCGTGGGTGATACAAGCGGCTGCCATATAATTCGCGACATTATGTGCACCCGGAATCTTAATCTCATCCGCATTCATAATCTTGCAGCGCTGACCGTTTTCTGCGTACCATATGATGCCGTCTTGCAAATAAATGCCGTCCTCAACCGGTTTCTCCATAGAAAATTTCAACAGTTCCACGTCCGGCTGTGGCACAAACGACTTGGATACGTCATCGTCCGCATTCAAGACCAGCTTCGCTCCCGGC
>CAVBHI010000171.1:0-11499 GCA_963595115.1 bacterium | reverse complement strand
GAAGATAGGTCGATGCCTACACAGGAAAGACAAGTCGTATGGCTTGTCTTTTTTGTTGTAATTAAGTGTCCTGGGGTATCGGTGAATAGTGATTCGGTGTAACGGTTGGTATAGAAAAAGATAGATGGCAGAGAAACGATATGCTCCCTATATAGCCTACAGTGTTTATTTCACTGTTTTATATAGGGAGCATATAATAATCTTAAGACATAATGTGTTTCCTTTGATGTACTACAAAATAGTATGCAAACATAAGCACAACGGCAGTTCCTATCCACGCAAAGACTTCACAATAAAAAATGCCGGTTTGACCCCAAAGAAATGGAAACGCTATTGCACCAATCATGCGTGTGACTAATTCCGTAATACCGGACAGAACAGGACCGATTGTGTTGCCAAGGCTTTGAAGAGCATTTCGGTATAAGTGAACCAGAAAAAGAATAAATAAACCGGTGCAGAGGATTTTAAGATATTGATAGGAAAGTGCCAGGATTGTTTGAAAGTTATTTTCGGAATTGGAAAGAAAAAGCCCAATTATATTTTTACCAATTATGATACAGAAAACAGAAATGCATACAGCAAACAAGGCAGAAAGAGCAACCGAAGCACGAAGACCGGCATGTATTCGTGCTGTCTTCCCAGCACCGTAATTTTGTGCGATGAATGTGCCCAGTCCGTATCCAAGAGCTGTTGCGATACTTTCAAGAATACCGTTAATCTTATTTGCGGCGGTCACTGCGGCAACGAAAGAAACACCTAATCCGTTGAGTACATTCTGAACAAACATGCCGCCTAGTGCAATGATGGAATTTTGAACGGCAAGAGGAATGGAGAAACGACAGAGCCGCGTAAAATGCCGTGAACAAGCTCTCCAATCGGCATATGTCGGATGGATGAGTGGAAGATGAAGAAGTGGAAAAAGACAGATTAAAAAAGCAAGAAATTGAGCCAACAAGGTTGCTGCTGCTGCACCGGCAATTCCAAATTGAAACTTTACGACAAACAATAAATCCAGAGCGATATTGGTTAATGCGGCAATAACCATCGCAAGAAGCGGAAGCTTACTATTTCCGAGAGAACGTAAAATAGATGATGATGTATTGAATGCAATAACGACTGCATTTCCGCCGAATAAAATACGGAGATAAAGCTGTGTTTCAGAAAAAATAGCAGGAGGAGTGTGCAGCAGTGTGAGCACCGGTGAAATCATTGCCAGAGGAATTACGGTTAATAGGATGGAAAAGAGAACGGCAAGACTGATAACAGAGCATATTATTTCACGCAGCCGTTTTTTATTGTCAGAACCGAAGTCTTGCGCGATCAATATGCCAAATCCTTGTGTCAAGCCGTGAATTGACCAGAGAATCATCCAATATATCCAATCCGATGCGCCAATTGCTGCCAGGGCAGAAACTCCGACAAAACGACCAACAATAATAGAATCAATGGTAGTATATAATTGCTGAAATATATTTCCAATCATCAATGGAAGGGAAAAGAAAAAAATCAGGGAAACAGGAGATCCCTGTGTCATATTTTTTACGGATTTTCTCATATATGTACTCCTTTTATTTAAATGGGCGTAGGTGTAATAATAATTAGAACTGATTCCAATGGTTGAATTGATGCACAGATATTATCCAGACTTTGCACACGGCTAATCTGCCGTGTAGGTTCCGTTCTGGTTCGAAGGAACTGTAATTCATCAATAGATAAAACCGAAGGCGCACCTAAATGATTGTATTCGTCCAATACGCTGCCGCTAGATCGACCGAGCCGAATATATTCCAGAGAAAAGGAATGCAGATTGGGAAATAATTCACTACAATTGATGTGAAATTCAGTAGGTGCTTTTGCTTCAAAGGCACTGTATGGTTCTCTGGGATTATGGAATTCAGATAGCAGTCGATACATTGCATTGTAATGACAATAATTATAGAGCAGAATTTGAACATGCCCGTCATCACGGGTAATATACCACCCATCTCCGGAGGACAAACACTGCTCGCCTAAATAATTTAATAACTGAAAGGCATAAAAGGACGGTTTTGGAATTCCATTATATGTAATCATGCCGTGTCCGCCATGCAATAAGGCGTCGCCCGGCTTCCAATCATTGATGAGGTCACTGACAGTCCAATAGGCTTTTCCAATGGTTTGATCCATCGTTTCCAACATGTTTTTGATAACATAGGTACCTTTATAACAGGTATCACTGCAGAGATCGCGCTGCCAAATAGTGGAGTTCCATTCATCGATCATTATCGGAAGATGAGACAGATTTAATTCGTGCAGTATATGATTCATTTGAGAAATTACAGTGGACATAAATTGTTCGTTGCTGCTGAGATGAAAGGCAGCAGTCCGATCATTCTGATGAACAATACGATTAAAGTCAGAATTGATTTCATCAAAGGAATGCGGAAAAGAATGAAAGGTAATGACGTCAGGGACACAACGATTGGTAATGCAATTTATAAGAAAATCTTTGCAGGCAGAATTTGGTTCACAGAGTAAGTGGCTTCCTTCAAAACCGGGACCGCAAAAATCGAGATTCGGGGAAATATCTTTTACGGCATGATAGGTAGCCTGATAAAGTGTGGCATATTCTTTCTGAGATAGAAAACCATATAGCGAAAAAGAAATGCTGAATAGAGAGAATTTCCATTGCTGTACGGTCTGCATTCCATAGCGTTCAATACAGTGGATTACGAATTGACGCACCAGATTACACCACTTGGAAATGTCCTTGGGAAATGAAATATGACTTCTGTTTTGATAAACATAATTTGTATTTGATGCAAGAGCCGAAGGGATAAAACTAAATTCCAAATAGAGCTTATATCCCATCGAAAGGATGCGATCCAATAAAAGATCAATATAAGTGAAATGAATGATTGGATTGCCATAGGTATCTTCGTCATAGACATGCATAGAATCACTGAGAATACCGTGAAAGCGAAGATATTCAAATCCGATTTTAGATTTAACAAAGGAAAGCTGTTCCTGAACTTCTGCCGTGAAACAGTCGTCTGCATATCCGCAGTTTACAATCTGCTTCCAATCATGATGGATTGGTACTGCGGCAGCGGAGGCTGGAATATTTAAATGATGAACAACCGGTCGAAGCGGATTGGAAGCAGATGCTAGGTATTCCAGAGATGAAAATTTCAACAGGGAATAGAATCGAGAACCGGATGCGTGTTCCAAGGATGATGTGGAATGGGGAATTAAATCCGAGTCAATGGTATTGATCTGGGTCATTCCTTTTCGATATTTTCCCGGAGTGATAGAATATTTTTTTCGGAATTTCTCAATAAAGGTATCGACACGGCTGAAACCATTGTCTAATGCGATTTCGGTAATACTTTTGCTGGTATTGCATAATTCATAAAAGCCATGACTGAGACGAATATGGTACAGACAATCCGTAAATGTCATGTTTAGCTTGTCCCGAAACAGCTGTGACAGATAATTAGGGGATAAATAATGGTTTTGAGCAACATCATAAAGACGAATCGGTTCCATATAATGTACGTTTAAGTACTGTATAATCTGCGACAATCGAGGGATATTTGCAGGAAAAGACTTGTTTTTCGGATCCTTGAAATGGGTGTGCAGCAAGTGCAGAAGCTCATAGACATGGCTGAGAAGATCTAAATTTTCGGATGATTGGTCTTCAAAATATAATTGAAATATATTGGCTAATTCGCTGCGGATATGATAAAGAGCATTTTTTTGTTGCGTAAGCTGCAAATAAGAGATGCAGTTAATCGAAGTGTCAGCTATTTGTTTGGAAATGTCCGAAGACAGGAGGAACGAAAGCAGTTCCGATGAACCTAACAGTTCGGCATTATGCAGTTGAAACGGATTAATTACCGCAAAATCGGTTTCATGGAGTAAAAACTGCTGACCGTTCAGAGAAAATTTAGCTTTGCCGCGGAGCAGATAAATAATTTGCATTGTATCGTGCCAATGAAGCGAAAAAGATGGATTTGTTTCGTGTCGTATCGTCACAGTAGAATGGTAATCCATATATTGCGCACTCCTTAGATTATTATTATAATGATTATAACAAATGATAAAATAAAAAGCAATTTAAAATAGAAGCAAATCACGAAATTGTTGGGCAGATGATATAAGATAATCGGGAAAAAGATGAAAAGCGAAAATAGAATCTGTATTTAACAGGAAAACAGGGGGTGATTCCGGGAAGAGGAGAAGAAAAATAATGTATATACTAGATACATAAGATTTACCGGAAAAAACCGGAGAAAGCGAAGGGAAGTAACATGAAAAGAAGAATTTTGAATGAGCGTTTGGCGGCAATTGTTGCAAGCATCCGTCACGGAGAGATGATCTTTGTTGCGGATTCCGGAAGCGGTACGTGCTCTAAGGCACTGTATCCGTTGGATTCGAGCGTAGAATATCTGGATGTTGAGGTCGTAACCGGTTCTCCGACATTTGAGGATGTCGTTCGTACTCTGGCAGAAGCCGGAGATTTTGAAGGTGCGATTATCACCGAGGATATGCCGGATCAGAATCCAAAGGATTATGGCACGCTGGTGGAACTGTTTGGTGAAAACAAGGTACGTCAGATTAACTACGCACCGGAATATTATGATCTGCGAAATCGCTGCAAAGCCGTTGTGCAGACTGGAGACATTGGCATCCATGCACAGGCAGTTCTGATTGCAGGCTATCCGAGCGCAGATATTGATATTGATGTTTTGCTGGGCAAGAAGAAGTTTACCACGATTCCGAAAAAAGACAGATAAGGGTAAAAAAACAAAGAGGAGAAAAAGCATGATGATGAAATATGTACTATGCTATGGAGATTTAAGATTGCGGTATGTGCCTATGTATTTTCGTTTGTATTTTCCTTCGCCGGTACGATGTTGACTTATAAAGACAATCCGGAGAAGCTCGCGGCATTAAAAGCTGCAAAAAATTGATGATAGCAAAGGAGGAAGATATGGCAGTATTGCCTTCGCGTACCGCCATATTATAACTATAAAAATATGAATAAGAAAACATCCTCATTGTCCATACAATCTCGTGCGGGATATATGTTCGGCGGTGCAGCACAGACGACAATTGTCATGTTGATTAATGTAGTATTGACGTATTTTTATACGAATGTTATGGGAATTAACATTGCAAAGGTAGCAGCTGTCATGTTGATCAGTCGTTTGTTTGACGGCGGCAGTGATATTGTTGCAGGTGTTATTATTGACCGAACAAAATCCAAGTACGGAAAAGCAAGACCATGGTTGCTTCGCATGGCATTGCCGCATTTTATCGGCTTGATTGCGATGTTTGCAGTGCCTCCCCATGCGACGGAAATGACGCAGCTGATTTTTATCTTCATTGCATATAACTTTGCCAATACCTTTGTCAATACAATGGCAGGGCTTGCGTTAAGTTCGTTGAACTCTTTGATGACACGAGATCCCGATGAGAGAAGCCAGTTGAATGCACTGCGTCAGTTCGGCGCACCGGTTATGGAGCTTGCCATTACGGCGTTGACCATTCCGATGGCGAATAGACTGGGCGGAGATCAGAGAGCGTACTTAATCGTTGTTAGCGTTATTTCTGCTGTGGCAACGCTGTGTTATCTCCTTTGTTTTTTGTGGACGAAGGAAACTGCACCGGAAGAACGTGGTGCAAGCGAAGAGTCTATTCCTGTCGGCAAGGCTTTTGTGTCGGTACTAAAAAATAAGTATTGGTATATGGTATTGACTTCGTGGGTTATGGCTACATTCTATTTAACGATTTCCGGTGCTAATCTGAACTACTATTGCCAGTACCTGCTGAATAATGTCAATTATATGAGCATTTTGAACACAGCGGAGAAATTAGCTACTATTATTTTGACTGCGGTTGCCGTTCCGTTCATGATTCCAAGACTGGGCAAGAGAAATATGATGCTGATTGGTGCACTTATTGTGGCAGTTGGACATATGGTTACTTTATTGGCACCTCTGAGCCTGCCATTGGCAACCGTAGCAGCCGTGCTGCGCGGTGCAGGTATTGCTCCATGCTTTGCTGTTCTGTTTGCAATGATTGCAGATTGCGTAGAGTATGGTCATTGGAAGTTTGGACTTCGTACAGAAGGCGTAATTTTCTGTGCAGCAACAGTAGGACAAAAATTTGGTCAGGGCATTGCAAATGCGATTCTGGGAGGTTTGCTGAACAGTGTCGGTTATGATGGAACCTTGGCGGTACAAAGTGTACAGGCAACAAATATGATTCGGCTTATCTATTTGGGGACGCCTGTGATTTGCTTTGGTGTAGTAGCCATTACCATGCTTTTCTACCACTTGGATCGTGAAATGCCGAAGATTATGAGTGATCTTGAAGCTCGGAAGAAATAAGGAGTGAGATATGATGATCGAAAAATCTCTGCCATCCCACGCGGATTGGCATAAGAATACGAAATCCGTTTTGTTGTCTACCGGAATTAACATGCATTACATGGAGGCAGGCAATCCCGATGCAGAACCGCTGCTGCTCATTCACGGCTTTACCGATTCCAGCAGAATTTGGCGGCTGCCGATCCTTGCCATGGGGGATTCCTTTCATATTTATGCGGTGGACTGCCGTGGATGTGGACAGTCGGATAAGCCGGAAAGCTTTCTCTACACGATAAAAGAGTCTGTCGATGATTTGAATTCCTTTATGGATGCGATGCATATGGAGTCTGCCCATGTTCTGGCGCACTCTATGGGAACCTTGATCGGACAAGCACTCGCTTTTATGACACCACAGCGTGTAAAGAAATTACTGTTGGCTGCTCCTATGATGCGCGGACATGATTCGGCGGAAGCGCTGGCACAACAGTATGAAATGTATGAAAAATTGGATACTGCGGCTGCGCCGTTAGAAGAGCTACAGGAAAAGTTTCTGCCGTATCCGGAAAATTGCCGTGACCCTGAGTTCCCGGACGGATATTTTGAAACGATGAGAGGTGTTCCGGCTCGGATTCTACGTGCCATTTGGTTTGGTGTCCATCAGACAGACAACCGACGGTTTGCACAGTTCATCCAAGCTCCAATTATGATTATCTGGGGAGATAAGGATGATGTCTTGACGGAGGAATATCAGAAGGAGGTACGGGAAGCGTTTCCGAACGCACCATACCTTGTCATGCACGGAATTTCACATGAGATTCCCAATGAAATGCCGGACAAGTTGGCAGAAATTGCGAAAGAATTTTTCCTGGGATGCTAACCTTCGTTCCTCTTCTTTCCGAAAGGGAGACATAATTTGCGGTATAGCAGAAGAATGCCCTGTCCATTTCGACAGGGCATTCTTTTGTAGAACATACAATTAAAATATGCATTAGAAAAAGTATGAAAAATATTGAGGAAAAGTATTGACAATACTTATTTTATATGTTATAAAATATACAAGAAATACGAAGGCCAACAAAAGAATGCCTCTATTCTCACACACAAAATATTATAATTTTTTGGAGGAAAATGGTATGGAAATGCGAGAAATCATTGATATTTCGACCGGAAAAGTAATTGGTCAGGCTCCCTGGAATACTGGCGCTGAGATGGCTGAGATGGTCGATATTGCATTTGATGCACAGCCGGATTGGGAATTGGTTCCGACTTTTGAGCGTGCAAAGATTCTGTACAAGTTCTGTAATATGATTGATGAGCAGCGCGAAGAGGTTGCTTCTCTGATGTCTCTTGAGATGGGCAAGCCGATTGCACAGTCCAAGACGGAGACGCAGTACGCCGCTGAGATTGGTCGCTGCAACATTGAGGTCGGCAAGCATCTGTATGGTGAAGTGCTACAGGACAGCTCCGAAGGCTATGAGAATGATGTTATCATGGTTCGCCGCGAGGCACTGGGCGTTGTCGTTGTTATGCTTCCGTTCAACTATCCGGTTGAGCTGACTCTGCAGAAGGTTGTTCCGGCGCTGATGATGGGCAATGCGGTTATTATGAAGTCTTCCGATAAGGCTCAGCTGTGTGTCAAGAAGCTGATTGAGTTGGCTTGGGAAGCTGGCATTCCGAAGAACGTTCTGTTCTACACCTGTGGTGATCTGGAAGACTGCACAAAGTATCTGCTTACCAACAAGAAGGTAAACTGCCTCGCACTGACCGGCTCTACCGCAGCAGGCTCGGAGATCATGAGAGATGCAGCGGATGACATCAAGAATGTTGTTCTGGAACTGGGCGGTAATGATCCGCTCGTTGTTACGGAGGAATGCGCGGATGATCCGGAAATGCTGGTTAAGGCGATTGAGTGCTTGGGCTGGGGTCGCATCATTGAGAACAATGGTCAGGTTTGTGCATCCCCGAAGAGAACACTGGTACATCGCCGTGCACATGATAAGTTCCTCAAGGCTTTGATTCGTTTTGTAGAGAGCCTGAAGAGAGGTCATTCCATGGATCCGGATGCACAGCTGACTCGTCTGGTTACGGTAGAAGCGGCAGAGCGTGTAGAGAAGCAGATTCAGCATACCATCGATCAGGGTGCAAAACTGGTTTACGGCGGCAAGAGAAATGGTGCAGAGATGGATGTTACCATTCTGGATGGCGTTACCGTAGATATGGACATTGCAACTGACATGGAAGTATTTGGTCCGGTCGTTCCGATTATCACCTTTGATACCGACGAAGAGGCAGTTGCAATTGCAAATGCATCGAAGTACGGTCTGAGTGCATCGGTTATTACCAGCGATATGAAGAAGGCATTCTACTTTACGGAGAGAATTGAGTCTTCTGCTGTCTGGGTAAACGGTTCTTCTGCACTGCGTCATAACGATCAGCCGTTTGGCGGTACGAAGAGCACAGGTATTGGTGTTGAAGGCGGCGGCTACAGCTGCGAAGAGTTCTCCCGTCTGAAGACCTATGGATTCTGCGGCGTTTCTCCGAAAAAGAGAATGTTTGAGGCGGAAGACGGTCTGGGTGATTTCCTGGCTGGCGTTCGCAAGGTAGCAATGGAAGAAGTATAATTTGGTATCAAAACTGCGCTCCCGTTTGGAGAACTACAGGCGGGAGCGTAGTTTGAACAAATTATTATTGCAATAATAAAAAGTGCTAAAATAATATAGAGAGGAAAAACCACATGAATCGCAAAGAAGAATTATATGCAGAAGCAAAAAATTATCTGGTAGCCGGTTCTTCTGCCGGTCAGCGTTTCAACGGTGCAATGGGCTATCCGCTGTATCTGGATCATGCTGACGGAAGTAAGCTGTATGACATTGATGGCATCGAATACATTGACTATCATGGCGGCAGTGGTGCAGCAATGTTTGGTCATAATCATCCGAGAATTCGCGCTGCAATTGAAAAGGCTGTTGCTCGCGGATTCTTTATGAACTATGATACCGTAGATACTTTGGAGCTGGCAAAGCTGACCCGTCAGCTGTTTCCGAGCTGTGAAAAAATTCGTCTTGCCAATACGGGTTCTGAAGCAACGCAGGGTGCAATACGTTTGGCACGTGGCTATACCGGAAGGGATAAGGTCTTAAAGTTTGAAGGACATTTCCACGGTATGCATGAGAACATCTGGTTTAACCACAATGGTGTGCGCAATGTAAACGAGATCGGAGAAGTTGAAACCGTTCCGGACTCTCTGGGATTTCCGGCGGATGCAAAGGACAGTGTAATCAATGTCCTGTTCAATGATATTGATGCACTGGAAAAGGTTGTGAAGGCACATAAGGGCGAAATTGCTTGCCTGATTATGGAACCGATCAGCTTTAACTGCGGCTGTCTTGCAAGCCGAAAGGAGTTCCTGCAGCAGGTACGTGATCTTTGCACACGCGAAGGCATCGTTCTGATTTTTGATGAAGTTATTTGTGGTCTTCGTGTTCGTCCGGGTTCTGCGCAGCGTTACTTTGATATTTATCCGGATCTGACAACGACAGCAAAGGCAATTGGCGGTGGACTTCCGATTGCATTGGTTGGCGGCAAGGCTGAGATCATGGATAACTACAGCCCGAATGGCAAGGTAGTTATGAGCGGTACCTATACTGGTTCTCTAATGCCGGTTATGGCAGCTTGTGAATGCATGAAAATGGCACTTGAGCCGGGCTTCTATGATCATTTTGATGAGCTGGGCAATAAGCTGTTTGGCGGTATAAATGATCTCTTTACAAAGCATGGCATCAAGGGTCATGTAAAGGGTATCGGTGCACGCTTTGCGATTTACTTTGGTGTTGAAGATCCGGAAGATGATTTTGACTTCCGCACGATTGCAGCAAAGTTTGATCGTGCTATGGATAAGAAGTTTGTGACTGCAGCGCAGCAGAAGGGGCTTTGGTTCCATGATACCTCTACGGCAATCACACCGGCACATCGTGCTCTTATGACTGCACACACAATGGAGGATATTGATATTACTTTGGAAAAGATGGATGACATTTTCAAGACACTAAAGTAATATAGCTATTCTGTTATTTAACCCATATACTTTCTCATATTCACACTTTCTCTTTTCTGGAGGACAGTTAGAACAAACTGTTTTTCACGTTTTCTGCTCCACTGCCATTACTCCGTGCAGTGGAGCGGAAACAAAACATTGCAATCTTTTGGATTTATTCCGTGCTCTGACCTAAGGCATTACCTCCATGCTGATTGAAAAGGTGTCTACCGCAATCCCACTGGCTTTTGTCAGAAATATATATACAAGATTACAGGCAAACCAAAATATATCATGCTCTCCACTGCGGGTTGCTGAGCGCAATACAGAGGACGGTGTAATTCAAGCTGCTCGAGTATATCTTGAGCAGCTTTCTATTTTGAATATAGAAATAAGCCAAATGTGCATTGTGATACACATTTGGCTTAAAGAAAAGTGTTTATTCGATACTTAGACCGAGCTGATAGGCACGTTCCAGAGCATCGGTTTCTTGAATCTTGCCCTTTTCAAATACACCATCAATCAGAATGGTTCCGATATTTTTCCAATGGAAATATCCGTCCAGACCTTCGTGTGCGTGGAGTGCATCACGGAAAATATCCGCTCCGAGACATTCACCGCACAGCATAAGAACGGTCTGTTTTCCGGTTAAAGGACGAATCGTTTTAGTAGAACAATAGGAATACAGACGGTCAATAGCTGCTTTCAACTGAGAAGGCATGGTAGACCAATACATCGGGTAGGCAAAAGCAACGACATCGGCTGCTTCAAGCTTCGCAGAGAAGTCTTGCCAATCATCCTCGATTACACATGCTTTTCCCTTCGTCCAGCACATATCACATGCACGACATCCGGAAAAACTCTTGAAGGCAGCTTCAAAATATTCCACGCTGTGTCCATGTGCCGTTGCACCCTTGGCAAATGCCTTCGCCATACTATCGCTGTTTCCGTCTTTTCGCGGACTTCCGGTGACAATAAGAATACGCTTTGACATATTGATTACCCTTTCTATATAGAGATTGCAATAGAAGATATAAACATCTATTAATTTATATTTTATAATAATACAAAGATGAAATCAACCCTTTCTTTGTGAAAAAATAAAATAAT
>CAVBHI010000170.1:0-3815 GCA_963595115.1 bacterium | reverse complement strand
ATTTTGATGGCACCGGGTCTGGTTGGACTGGTTACATTGCCGTTTGGATTGAATCTGTTTAATATGGATGTCGATTTTGTCGGCGGCACGAGTTTGACGTTTAACCTGCATACCGAGGTCACAAGTGATATTTCCGGCAAGGAGATTCCGAAGCTGGTCAAGGATGCGGCAGGTATAACACCGTCCAGCGTTCAGAAAACCGGAGATGATGGGGAATCTGTCCTGATTAAGTGCACAGAGCTGGACAATGAACAGCAGAAGGCGATTGTTAAGGCCATGCACAGCGAGTATGACATCAACGATCAGGAAACGGAGATTAAGGATAACAACGCAACGCTGGGACGAGAGGCGCAGAATAAGGCGTTGATTGCGGCAGTCATTGCAGTAGCCCTTATGCTGCTGTACATTACCTTCCGTTTTGAGCTGACATCAGGCTTGGCGGCGGTATCGTGTCTGGTACACGACTTGATCATCATCTTGTCTGCATACGTTATTCTACGAATTCCATTTAACACCCAGTTTATTGCTGTGGCGCTGACCATTCTCGGTTACTCTATCAATGCATCAATTATCGTATTCGACCGCATTCGAGAGAACCGCAAGTTTGCGCGTCGTGAATCGTTTGACGAGCTTGTCGAAAACAGTCTCTGGCAGACGATGGGACGTACCATTAACACGACGATTACAACACTGCTCACGGTCGGCATGATCTTTATCTTTGGTGTCACCTCGCTGCGCCAGTTCACGCTCCCGCTGATTATCGGCATTGCGGCAGGCGCATATTCGTCTATCTTCCTGTCCGGTTCGCTGTGGTCGATTTATCGCTCGGCATTTAAGAAGAATCGTCAGGCAAAGGCGGCAGCAAAGCTGAACACGAAGGAAGCCGAAAAGCCGATGGCAGAGTCGGAAGACGCACCGGTAATTGAAGTCTCGTTTGAAAACGAAGAGGAAGTCGCGGCGACACAGCCCACCTCGACACCGGCGCAGCCGAATCATACGGCTCGGAAAAACAGCAATACAAATCGGAATAAAAAACGCGGCAAAAAAAGAAAACGCTGACGGCATTTTCGGTGTTTTCAATATGTTCTAAGCAAATGACAACACAGCTGGACTACGGTTTGGCTGTGTTGTTCTTTTTTGAACAGAAGACGGAATGCTGTTGGAAAGAAGAAGGATGAAAACGAGGAGCTTCTGAAAAATCGGGGATAAAGTGAGGAATCTATTGATATTTGCTGATAATTTGTTGCTTTAGCATAGTGAAAAATACCGGAAAGAAATTGACATGTGTCGGGAAAATTGATATAGTAAGAATAGATATTCCTGCTTATCTGCTGGGATAGAGCGGGACAGAAATGAGGTGTCTTATATTAACGGCACAATGATGAACGCGGAACCGGAAATGACTCCGCGAGTGAAAGATGTCGTAGACAGTCGAAAGGTGACATCCATACGGCGGGACAACAAAACAGACGAATCCTCAGCCCATCTGAAACGTGAAGTCGGTGGGTTTATGACCATGCGCGGAAATTGCTTGCAGAATGGTGCTTTTGAGGTGCTGGGCGGGATTAATTTTACCATCCACTCTATGTATGCAACGTCTGTGGAGCTGGTACTGTTCCACCCGCGTGCAGAGAAACCGTTTGCCGTGCTTCCATTTCCCAAAGAATATCGGGTAGGAAATGTATACTCCATGATTGTCTTTGGACTGACGATTTCCGAGTTTGAATACGCATACCGTATGGATGGTCCGTATGATCCGAAAAAGGGCTTACTATTTGACCGAAAAAATTTGTTGTTGGATCCCTATGCCCGTGCAGTTGCAGGACAAGAGTACTGGGGAACGAAGCCGCCCAGCGGCTTTGAATACCGTGGCTGTGTGGTTGCGCGCGCATTTGACTGGCAGGGTGTGGGACAACCGAATTTGCCGATGAACGATTTGATTATCTATGAGGCACATGTTCGCGGCTTTACGCAGGATTCCTCGTCCAATGTGGCGCATCCGGGTACGTTTGACGGCTTGATTGAAAAAATTCCATATCTGAAAAGGCTTGGCATCAATGCGGTTGAGCTGATGCCAATTTTTGAGTTTGATGAAATGCACGATATGCGAATGCATGATGACGAGCTGTTGTTGGACTATTGGGGATATAATCCGGTTTGTTTTTTCGCACCGAATACCGCTTATTCGTCTGACGGAGAAAAGAATCATGAGGGCAACGAGCTACGTAAGTTAATTCGTGTGCTGCACCGAAATAACATGGAAATCATTCTTGACGTTGTCTTTAATCATACGGCAGAGGGCAATCGTGACGGGTCGATTTTCTCGTGGAAGGGCATTGACAATTCTATTTACTACTTGCTGGGATCGGATGGCGATTATTATAATTTCAGTGGCTGCGGCAATACGGTGAATTGTAATCATCCGATTGTCCACCAAATGATTATGGAATGTCTGCGATATTGGGTAGTAGAATATCGTGTGGATGGCTTCCGCTTTGATTTGGCATCTATTCTTGGACGCAACGAGGATGGTACGCCAATGAACAAGCCGCCGCTGCTGGAGGCAATGGCGTTTGACCCGATTCTTGCCAATACAAAGCTGATTGCAGAGGCATGGGATGCAGGTGGGTTATATCAGGTTGGCTCGTTTCCATCGCGTCGGAAGCGTTGGTCGGAATGGAACGGCAAATATCGTGATGATATGCGCTGCTTCCTCAAAGGAGACAACGGACGAGCAACGGCAGCCACCTACCGCATTCTTGGCTCACGCGATTTGTATGACCCGCAGAAGCGCGGAGACAGTGCATCGGTGAACTTCTTAACCTGCCATGATGGGTTTACTTTGGCAGATTTGTATTCCTATAATGTCAAACATAATGAAGCCAATGGTTGGGACAACACGGACGGTGAGAACAACAACAATAGCTGGAATTGCGGCGTAGAGGGAGAGACAGACAATAAGGACGTCAATAACCTGCGCCGCCGAATGCAAAAAAATGCGTTTGCGGTGCTGATGTGTTCGCGTGGAACGCCGATGATACTAGCCGGTGATGAGTTTGGCAACACGCAGTTTGGCAATAACAATGCGTATTGTCAGGACAACGAAATCTCGTGGTTGGACTGGAGAAAACTGGATGAGAACAAGGACTTGTTTGAGTTCGCAAGATTCATGATTCACTTCCGCCGTCAGCATCCGGTTTTGCGGCGCAAGACGGCTCCGGCAGAATGTCGCTTCCCGGAAACCAGCCTGCACTCGATTATGCCATGGGACGCAAATTATAATAATAATACACATGTGATTGCAGTTACATTTGCCGGTCGAAATCAGGATAACACAGCGGATGATATTATTTATATTGCAATTAACTCGCATTGGGAGAACAATACCATCTATCTGCCGGAGATTCCTCAGCCGTTGCATTGGCGGCTTGCTGTGTACACGGCAAATGCACATCCGGGTGATTGCTTTGCATGGGATGCAATGCCGGAAATCTATAACCAAACCTTTGCAATGCAGCCGCGCTCCGTCATGATTGCGGTTGCTGTGAGCGAATGACGGAGAAACAGCGCATAGCCACAGCCGCGAAAGAATTGCTGCATTGGTACGATGTGAGCCGCCGTGTGCTCCCTTGGCGGGAAGAGCCGAAACCATATCGCGTCTGGGTTTCGGAGATTATGTTGCAGCAGACACGTGTGGAAGCGGTGAAACCGTATTTTGAACGTTTTCTCACGGCGCTGCCAACGGTACAGGCACTGGCGCAGGCATCCGAGGAAACGTTGCTGAAGCTGTGGGAGGGGTTGGGTTATTATAGCCG
>CAVBHI010000169.1:0-4658 GCA_963595115.1 bacterium | reverse complement strand
AGCGCGGATTGAAATAAGGCTACCGCAATCCCACTGGCTTTAGACGGTGGGATTGTGATAGCCCAAAGTAGAGGTTTGTGTTATACTTGTGGTATGATGACATGGAAAACTAAAAACAGACACAAGTAATCATATTATTTTCGTATGTAAATACAGAAAGAAATTATTGGCAACAAGGCAAATATCGGATGATATAACGCAGTTCTCCTATGAGATATGTCAAAGGCACAATGTCGTATCAAATATATGGAAACTGACAAAGACCATATTCATTACATGATAGAAACAGGATCTACACTGTCAGTCAGCAAGATTGTAAACCTAATGAAAAGTTATACAACATATCATGTATGGGAAAAGTATCCGAATTATTTGCAAAAGTATTTTTGGAAAGAACATACCTTTTGGACGGATGGTTGTTTTGCCTGTAGCGTAGGGAATGTATCAGAAGAGATGTTGCAAAGGTATATAGAAAATCAAGGACAAAAAGGCGGTGACAGCAGATGTTAAAAGCATGTAAATACAGAATATATCCCAATAATGAGCAGAAAATACAGATTGCAAAAAACATTCGGCTGTTGTCGCTTTGTGTATAATCAGACACTTACATATCGTCAAGAGAGATATGAAAAAGAGCAAAAATCTGTCAGCAAAACAGATTGTAATAATTATTGCAACAGGGAATGAAAGAATATGAATGGCTGAAAGAAGTGGATAAATTTGCCCTGACAAATGCAATTTATAATATGGATGCTGCATATCAGAAATTCTTTAAGGAACATGCAGGTTATCCGAAGTTTAAGAGTAAATATGATAATCATAAGTCATATATAACAAATTTTACGAATGGAAATATAACAGTAGATTTTGAGGAAAGCAGAGTAAAGCTGCCTAAATTAAAAGATGTAAAAGCAAAACTGCATAGAAATTTTAGCGGGCAAATAAAATCTGCAACAATATCACAAGTTTCGAGTGGGAAATATTATGTATCAATTTTAGTGGAAACAGAACACGTGGAACTGCCACATACAAATCAAAATACAGGGATAGATTTAGGTATTAAGGATTTATGTATTACATCTGAAGGGAAGAAAGGGGACAATATATGACACCAATTGCACACATTCGCTCCGCTTTTCCGGAGAAGTTCGGCATCCCGCGTCAAAGCGGATTAGTACCTGAACTGCGCGCCCGCATTGTCTTTGAACCGGAATTCCGCAATCCGGATGCCTTGCGCGGGCTGGAGGATTTTTCACACATCTGGCTCATCTGGCAGTTTTCTGCCGCCGTGCGCCGCAACTGGTTTCCCACCGTGCGCCCGCCCCGTCTGGGCGGCAACACGCGTATAGGCGTATTTGCGACACGTTCTCCGTTTCGTCCCAATGCCATCGGTCTGTCCTCCGTGCGACTGGAGCAGGTCGCGCTGCACACCGCTGACGGTCCCGTACTGTATGTGTCTGGCGCTGATTTGATGAACGGAACTCCGATTTATGACATCAAGCCCTATATCCCCGCCGACTGCCATCCGGAAGCTACCTCCGGCTTTGTCGGACAACATGCGTGGGAAACCTTGACGGTTCATATCCCGCCGGAGCTACTTTCTCGCGTCCCCGCTGAGCACCGCAATGGTCTGCTCGGTGTGCTGGAGCAAGATCCGCGCCCGTCGTATCAGGATGATCCTACGCGTGTCTACGGCATGAGCTTTGCCGGATGCAACGTATCGTTTACCGTCTCCAAACACACGCTTACCGTGATAAATATTGAGACTGCCAAAGAAAATTCCAGCCGTTCCTGACAACTTCCCGAAACGAATTGCATACCAAATACAAGCAACACATTGTCCACCGTGTAAAGCAAAAAGACGAGATTTGGAAATCCCCGTTGGATTCCAAATCTCGTTCTTTTTTCCGTCACATGTTGCCATGCGCCCGGACACAATACGATCATCCTCTTCCGGTAAGATACGGAAAATTTCCGTATAGCAACTTCCCGTTCTTCGCGCGGAATGTTGTATTCACAACAACGTCACCGGCTGGCATCCGGAACGTATAGCAACCATCCCAGCCCATGGCAACACACACCTTCTTGCCGTTCTGAGCCGTCACAGACAACGAGGACAGTTTGTATCCCCTGTCCGGAGTAACCGTCACGGTAATGCGTTTTCCCTCGCGGGCACAATCTGCGGAAAGCTTGACCGTACCATACTCGGTCGCAGCGGCGGTCAGCGCGTAGGTTGGTCGTTCTTCGTAATAAGAATCCATCGTGCGCATCCACGAGAGAATCACCTCGTTGTTATGTACGCGCATGAACTTTCCGGCGTTGCAGTACAGCGTTGCCGCCGTGTTCGCCTGACGCTGCGCCAGCACGAGGATATTCCGCTCTGTCGTTTGTTCCTCGCTCAGTTCCACACCGAATACCACGCCCGCAGCAAATCGAATCAGCGGTTCGACAAATTTCTCCTCATCCATCAAGCGATTCGGCAGGTTCTCCTTTTCCAGATTCGTAAATTCTGTACCCGAAACGCAGGTAGTCAGCAGATTTCCCACGCTCGTTACCGCAAGCTGATAGCTCACCGCAGCACCTTCGGCATAGGAAAACGACAGATTCTCTTCCGGTTCTTCCGTCTCTTCGCTTTCTTCTGCTTGTCCCTCCACGTCGGTCTCCGCTGTCACCTGCGGCTCGTTCGTCTCCGAGGATTCCGGCAGGGCGGCGATGAAATCATTGAGAACCGCCGCGAATGCCATATTCACTTCATCCGTTTCGGTTTGCTCTTCCGTTGATGCCGCAGCGGTTTGCTCCTCCGGATTGATTCCCGCTGCTGCCAGCAGCGCGACAAGGCTGCTGACGTCCTGTGTTTCGTTTTCACCGTACTGGTCGGCACAGCCCTGCATCAGAGCATACAAATATAGCGCAGCACCCGCCGTCAGTGCCTGACCCCGATTGTCCTCCGCCGTGATTTGATTGACCAGACGCTGCAAATCGTTGCCGTCTCCGCCAGACTTCAGAACCAGCACCGTCCGGAGCATATCCTGATAGTTTTCATTCACATAATCTTCACGGGTGGGTACAACATGGTCTGTCAAATACGCGATGCGCTGCGCAAGGAATTTCTCTTGTGTCAAATCGGCATTGTCGGAATCCGGCATCACGGACCGACTGCTCAGATCCAGCTTCATCGCGGTGAACGCATCCGGCTCGCCCTCTCCATTGGCATAAATATCATAAATATTCTGGTTTATTTTCTGGAGGAACGACAGCATCTTCGTCTTGGCTGTTGCGTCATCCACCGGCAGGGCAGTATCCTGACCATAGTGGGTAAAGCCCCATGCCGAACACGGTATCATTTTGATCGGGTCGTAGTCAGCCGCATAGTTGTGAATTCCGGCATAACGCTTGCCGCTCGGATTCACGTCTCCCTGCGGAATAACCGTGTTCGGTGTACCGAAGGTATAAGCGTACACATTCTTCGGGTTGACCTTCACCGGAATTCTCTTTGTGCCGAGGTTGTATCCCTCTGCCAGGTTCGCGCCAACCAGATTTGCAATTCCAGCGCCGCGGCTATAGCCTACCGTCCAGACCTTGACCTGCTTTCCGACAAACGCATTCCTATGTGTCGCAACATACTCCCTAGCAAAGTCCAGGGCGATGTTGCGTGCGGTCTTAAAGCCGCTATGCAGACCATCCGCTTCCGTGCCGACATTAAAGTTGCCGCTCCACTCAATCTCATAGCCTGCGCTGCGCGGAACAATGGCAAGCAGAACCGTATGTCGATCGAGCTTCTTATGCGCTACGGCGACACCCATCGTGTCTTCTCCCATCTTTTCATTATAATAATCATTGACCGCTACATCCTGAAATTCCAGTGCATCCAGCAGATCCGTAACATTCCGGCTACGTGTGCGGTATGCCGCTTCGGTTCGGTCATAGCTACAGCTGCTGATGGATGCCGCCGCAAGCTGCATGGACATGGTGGCAAGATGGGTATTGGTCTTATCCGAAGGCACTTGGAAATAATTGTCGCTATAAATATAGGTGTCCGGCAGGTCACCTATCTCCACGCTTCCCTCATGCGGGTCAAAGTAAAACGTACCGCGGATAAACGAGCCGCATTTCTGCGCCGTTGCCCGCCCCGCTGCCATTGCGGGAACGCACAGGCTGAATGCCATGCACAAAGCAAGAAGTATCGTACCGATGCGTTGAAATTTTGTTCGCATTTCTTTCTCCTTTTACCCAAGGCGAGGGGACGTATGCCCCTCGCCTCGTCCGACGGAATTGTCTCAGCGCCTCCGTGTCCCGTTTGCACTGCTGCGTATGGGGCTGCTCTTCTGCACGTTGCCCTGCTGCTTCGTTTGTGTCCACGTCATGTTCGTTATCAGACGCGGAATCCACGGCGGGCACGGAACCCACGGCTGCACATGCGGAATCCACGGCGGGCACGGAATCCACGGCAATTTCGGCAGCCAGTACGGGTACGGTGTCGGATCCGGTCCCGGATTCGGGCTTGGATCAGGCGTCGGATCTTCGCTATCGTCATCCGTCGTTTCCTCCGAAATCTCATAGCGGTAGCTCGCTTCCACGCTCTGCCGCATGCCGTCCTTGACCGCAATCGCTTTCAGCTTTGCCGTCTCGGAAATTTCGATCAGACCGCCGTCATATAC
>CAVBHI010000168.1:0-8310 GCA_963595115.1 bacterium | reverse complement strand
GTCCGTGACAACGGAATACGGTGTAATCAGCTTGGCATCCATCGCCGGAGCATAGGTGCTCAGCGGCTTAATCGAGGAGCCCGGCTGCCGTGCAGACTGCGTTGCGCGATTGAGCACCAGACTTTCCGTCTTTTTTCCGCGCCCGCCGACAACACCTAAAATATTTCCGTTCGTCGGGTTTAGCACCATCATTGCCGACTGCACGCTTGCGCCATCCGAATCCGTAATATACGGGAAGCTGGATGAATCCTCATAGACCTCATCCAACGCCTTCTGTACGTTTCGGTCAATCGTCGAGTAAATCGACAGACCGCCGCTCTTGACCAGCGCCGAGGCGTAGTCCTCAGAATAGCCCTTCTGCGCAATCAGATCGTTTGTCACGTCCGTGATGACCATATCCGTGAAATAGGAATAGACATTGCCCTCTTTCGAGCGCGTTGCCTTGCGCTTATAGGTCAGCTCTTCTTTGACGGCATCCTCATATTCCTGATCCGAAATATAACCCTGCGCGCGCATTGCGGACAGCACCGCTTCCTGCCGCCGTTTTGCCGCCTCCGGATTTTTATACGGATCATAGGCGGTCGGATTGTTGGTCAGACCCGCAATCATGGCGCATTGCGCCAGATCCAGCTTGTTGACGCTTTTGCCAAAATAGGTGCGCGACGCGGTCTGAACACCGTAAGCGTTTTCACCAAAATAGATAATATTGGCGTACAGCTCCAAAATCGTGTCCTTGTCCAGCTCTTCCTCCAGCGTGAGCGCACGTACCATTTCCGTAATCTTTCGCTTGACGGAATAATCATCGTCCTCCGTCATGTTTTTAATCAGCTGCTGCGTAATAGTCGAGCCGCCGTAGCCCGAGCCGGTCGGCAAAATCCAGTTGACTGCCGCACCAAAGGTACGCCTCCAGTCAACACCCTTATGCGAATAAAAACGTTTGTCCTCAATCGCAACAAAAGCTTGCAGCAATTCATCCGGAATAGACTCGCGACTGACCCACTCACGGTTTTCCTCGCTGCGCAGCGTCTGCAATACTTTGTACTTCCCCGCATCATTTTTGTAGTAAATAACACTGTTAAATTTCATCGACATACTGTTGATATCCAGTTCTGCCTCCGGCTTGACATATACGTTAATATAATATGCCATCGCACATAGACAAATCGCCGCCGTTGTTAAGCCGACAAGAAACAGCGTTCCTACAATAAATCCAACTCTTCTGAAAATACCGCCTTTTTGTCTGCTCTTTGGTTTTCGTTTCCGTTGGTGTGCCAAATTAATACCTCCTTATGGTAATCGCAGACCGTTCCCCCACGGTTCCTTGCAATGTTCAGTTGATTTTATTATATCATATCACCAGTAAAAATCCACAAAAAGTTGCATTTTCCCCGTATATTTCACGAAATTTCTGGACAATATAGGAACAAATTGATACAGAGAAGTCTAGATTTTCTATTTCCTTCTCCTTTTTTCCCAATTATTGTAACAAAGGGTGATTCCTATGAAGCGAACCTCACTCACGGTTCTCCTATCCGTATGCGCGATTCTCGTCATGCTGATTGTCGCCGCGCTCCCATCCGCCTCATCTTCTCCAGTCTCCAGAAATTTGACATCCGCACAGCAAGCGCAGCCCACCCCACAGTATACCGTTCGCATTTATCAAAACCGTCTCGCCATCTGCAAGGGCACTTCGCAGCAGCCGTGGAAGCTGACGAGCATTCACGTTGATTCTCTGCGCCACTATGACCAACAGCTCATGCAGAAGGGCTTTCCGCTCTATTCCGAACAGGAATTGACGGTATTCCTGGAGGACTATGGCAGCTAGTCCCCCATAAGCACCTCGGGTTCGTTCCCCTTACAGTAAGCGAACACCGGCAAAACCGCAAAACAGTCTCGCAGAGCATCCACAAGACTGTTTTCTATTCCGAGTGATTCTATTTTTTGTCGGACAAAAATTCTTTTGTCAAAATATACAATCCTGCAACCAGCAAGACAAAAAATGTGATCGCCGGAAGCAGTGTTCCGTTTTCCATCATAGTTGTGAGAACTCGTCCGGGCGGGGTCGTCCATTCGTCCACCGGATGCAGTGCCGTCAGCACCAGCACGAACCCAGATCCAATTACACCCGCCAGTGTCAAAAATCCCCCGATCATTGTTCTTTTCACAATGACACCTCCACACAAAAGCTTTTCTCTTATCCTAGCACACCGTTTTTCAAAAGACAAGGATGCCAATCAATCCTCAAAATAGAACAGATCCTCGAATTTCTTGTCCAATGCGATGCATAAAATCAATGCGAGCTTTGCCGTCGGATAAAACCGAGCGGTTTCAATTGCGCTGATGGTATTGCGCGACACGCCAACCAACTCCGCCAGCTGTGTTTGGGATAGCTGGCGCTGTACTCGCGCCTCCTTCAACCGATTTTTCAGCACTAACTCATGATTCATATGCGCACCATACCGACATACTGTATCAGCGAAGCGACAACCGCAAGAGCCGCGACCACCAACAGCGCCAAGGATGTTTTTTTCTTTGTAAAACAATAGCGCGAGTACGCTTCCGCGGCAATGATTGCGCAGAAAAACGCCGATGGAACACAATTATACTCCGTTTTGTCATAATACAGGTTGACAAACAGGACAAAGAGATACACTAGACCAATCATGAAAAGCGCAATCCCGCGCCCCTGATTCTCCGCCTGTTTGAGTCCCTCGTCCTTGCCGCTTCGTCCTTCTCGCTGCGCTCGTTCCAGAATTTCTTGTCGATTCACCTGTTCCCCTCCTTTGGATCCGTCAAGTTTTCTTTGCACTCACAGTATAGCGCTGCCAAGAAAACTTGTCAATTATTTTTGTTGCGTTTCCCGTGCAAAACGGTGCAATCCGGCAATCCCAAATGTTTTACTGTTTTCGTCCTATCGACAGAACAAAACAAAAGACGAGATTCGGAAACCCCTTTTGGATTCCAAATCTCGTTCTCTTTTTTGACGCTTTTTCAACGCGCCCTTTTTCTCGTTTTTATTTCAAGAGGTGAGCCGGTGTTTCCCCTAGCAGTAAAAATGTGAAGATGATAGAAGAATCGGTACAGAGGAATAGAATTCTGCATACCGCGAGCGGATCGCAACGGCTCGTGAAGATACAACAGGGAAATCACGGCTCACTCTCATGAAAGGCATGTAAAAAGGGCGTCACAGTACTTGTCTGTGACGCCCTTGTCCATCTGCTAACAGTATATCGGCTCTCCCCGCCGTTGTCAACGGTTTTTCTCAAAAATCCTGCATATTTTTCAACCCAAAAGCCATGTTTGACGTATTATTTCTTCTTTTTGCGTATCTTTATTCTACTTTTCCGGTATTATCTTCTCAAATAGAAGATGAGAAAAAAGCATACGAAAGAAGCTCTCTCGTATGCTTTCATTTTGCTTTTCAAGCAGTTTACTTTTCCGACGGATTTTCGTAGAAACGAACCCAGTCAAAGTCCAGCGCCTCTGCAATTCGCATCGCCGTCCCAACCGGCAGGCGGTAGTCACCCAACTCAATGCGGGTGTAATAGCTCCGTGCGATGTGCGCCTTCTGAGCCGTTACTTCCTGTGTGAATCCTTTGCTTTTTCTCAGCTCAACCAACCAATCGCGCATGATAAATCACCTCATAACAATAGTATAATCCAGAAGCCCTCGCTTCGGAGTTTCTTTTTTCAACGATGTCATTATATCATCATTAAAACGAGATGTATATGTCTTTTCTGACGGATTTTAATCCGAAATTTCAGCAAAAAGCTGTTACCATGTTACAAATCGGAATGGATTTTTTGCACCTGCAAAGGAGTTTTGCCGCCAAAGTTTTGCAGAATTTGTTTATTTAATCAGCTGTGAAATCGTTTTGAATTCCGGAGTTCCGGAAAAGCGGAGCATTTCAAACAAAACGGTTTCCGTTGTTGAAGTGCGAATTCCCTCCTGCTCGGCGCGGCGCAGACCGACTTCCTTGTCATGCGGGAAGCGCGAGCCGACACAATCCTCGACAATCAGCACGTGCTTTCCTGCCTCCGCCATGTCAATGGCACTTTGCAGCACGCAGATGTGCGTCTCCGTGCCGCAGACGAGAATATTTTTGCATCCGGTGGCATTGATCGCCTCCCGCAGTTCCTCATTGTCCCAGCAGCTGAACGATGTCTTCGGATATGCCTTGGCATCGCCTGCCGCTTCGCGTACCTCTGACACGGTCGCTCCCAAGCCCTTCGGATACTGCTCCGAAATGATAATCGGAACACCCATCTGGCGCAGTCCCTCCAGCAGAATGCGGGTGCGCGGAATCAGCGTATCCTTATTGCAGATTGCCGGAATCAGCTTTTCCTGATAGTCCACAACCAATACGGCGGTATCGTCTCTTTTGCATTTCATCGGTCATACCTCCCAGTGTCTCAACGATACTGTCATTATACGATACCTTACCGTTTCTCACAAGGGGTGATTTCCGCTTTCCTGGCGCAGGCGCGCACAAATTCCACCACAATGGCATATGCCGTCTCATCCGATGCATAAGAAAATTCCGGATGCCACTGCACCGCCCACAGGAACGTTTTCGACGGATCATACACCGCCTCCGTCAGACCGTCCTCCGAGCGCGCCATTTCGCGCAGCGGCGCGGCAAGCTGCTTGACTGCCTGATGGTGATAGCTGTTGACACCGAGCTCCTGACAGCCCAGCAGCGTCCGCAACGGTGTTCCCTCATTTATTGTAACCCAATGACAAACGCGGTCATACGGCGGCTTCATATGATGCTCTATTGTCCTCCCATACTGAGATGGAAGGTCTTGATACAGTGTTCCTCCCAGCGCAACGTTGACCAGCTGAATGCCGCGGCAAATGCCGAGCAGCGGAATATCCTTTGCATACACCCGTGTAAACAGCGCGGTTTCCAAAACGTCACGCTTGTCATCCCACACACCACATTCCGGAAGCGGCGATTCCCCATACCGAGCAGGATGAATATCATGCCCGCCAGTGAACAAAAATCCATCGCACAGCGCCGTCACCTGCTCCATCCCATCCGCATCCAGCTCCTGCGGCAGCGTCAGCGGAATCGCCCCTGCCCTTTGCAGCGCGTTCAAATAACCCGGCAGCATCCATACACTTTCCCGCTCCTCGTCATACAGCGGCAGAACGCCGATGATCGGTTTTCGTCTCATGTTCTTCACCTCAAATAACGACTTTACTTTCATCAGAAAAAGCGTACTGCAAACGCTTCCGCTTGCAATACGCTTCCTTGCGATACAATCCTTCTATTGATACGGCAGGTGTCTCCTTCGTTCTCCTACCTGGATTCTATCTGTAGTATATCCGACTTTTTATGGAAAATCAAGTCGTCCATCCGGTTCTCTTGCGAAACTTTTTCGAGAGTGAAACGGCTCTGCCCCCGAAAAAGAGCAGAGCCGTTTCATCAACAAACAACATAGGTAAGTACGCTAGAGAAGCTTATAATCCGCGCTCCGCAAGAGAAAAACAGGAAAGTCTTACAGAAACGCATTGCCGGAAATACGAACAGGGAACGGGAACTGCTCGCCGACCAGACATTGCAGCTTTTCCTTTGCCTCTTCCACACTCATGGCGTTTTTATCCGCCAGGGGATACTCGCGACCGAGATAGCCGTAGGTCGCCTGTCCCAGCCGGTGATACGGCAGGAACTCAAGCTCTGCGCAATTAGGGAGAGTGCGGCAGAACTCCGCCGTCTGGAGGATATTCTCCTCCGAATCATTGACGTCCCAGATCAGCGGGACGCGGACATGAATCGCATTCGGGTTACATTCCTCCGCCGCACGGCGCAGATTATCCAAGATTGTCTTATTGCTCTGCCCGGTCCATTGTTGATGCGCTTCCGGATCCATCAGCTTCAAATCCACATAAAACGCATTCAGATACGGCAGGAGCTTTGCCACATTTTCATATGCGCCGAAGAGATCCAGCTCCGCCATCGTGTGAATACCGGAATCCCAGCATTCCTTCAGGATACTCTGGGCAAAATCCGCCTGCATCAGAATATCTCCACCGCTCAGCGTGACGCCGCCGCCAGAATGGAAGAAAAACACCTCATCGCGGTGAATATACTTCATGACCTGCTGGAGCGTCATTTCTTTTCCGTAGATCCCCTGCGCTTTCGGCAGACATGCCTTCACGCAGTCGAAGCAGGAAGCGCATTTCGTGTAATCGCGCTTCAGCAAGCCGGTATCCGCATGGACGGAGAGAGCATCATGGGAACATGCTTCGATACATTTCCCGCAGCGGACACATTTTTGCGGCTGGTAATACACCTCCGGAGCGCATTTCTGCGATTCCGGCGTGGAGCACCATGCACAGCGGAGCGGACATCCCTTGAAGAACACGACCGTTCTCATGCCAGGTCCATCATTCAAAGAAATTTTTTCAATTCGCAGTATTTTACCTGTCTGTTTCATAAAGGAATCGCCTCATTTCTTATCGTCGGAGCAAGACGGGCACGTGAACGGCTCGTTACCTCCTGCGGAGAGATTAGCAGCAGCCGCAGCTTACGCCTTGGTGTGTGGTGCGAGAGATAATATCATCCTGCGTTTCTCTGCCCAGCTCGGTGAAATATGCCGTATAGCCTGCAACGCGAACCAGCAGACCCTTGTAGTCATCCGGATGCTCCTGTGCGTCCAGCAGCGTCTCACGGTCAATGACATTCAGCTGTACATGGAATACATCCAGCGTGCACATGCTCTTCAGGAAATTCATCAGAGCAACCGTGGACTCCGGATTCGATCGGAAGGAGGAATCCAGCTTCGCATTCAGCAGCGTGCCCTGTGTGAAGCGACCGTGCGGGATGTAGGACACCGACTTGATGACAGCTCCCATTCCCTCGACATCCGTACCTCCGTTCGGGCTGACGCCGTCTGCCAACGGAACAAACGCGCGGCGTCCGGACGGCAGTGCACCGACCTCCAGACCAAACGGCGTGTTGCCGGATACCGGCAGAATACCGGAGGTCATCTTGCCAAATTTGCTGTGGAACGTGTCGATGTAGTCCGCGATGTGGGTAAACAGATTTGCGGTCAGCTCGTTGACTTCCTCGTCATCGTTGCCATACTTTTCACAGTCCTGACACAGCCGGAGAACGTCCTCATAGCCCTCAAAATCCTTATCCAGAGCCGTCAGCAGGGTATCCCAATCCACGCTCTTGTCATCATAGATCATCTTCTTGACGGCATAGACACTGTTGACCAAATCGGCGACACCGATGGCATCAATGCCGTTGCCAATGTTGTACTTCGCGCCGCCCCAAGCGTAGTCCTTCGCGTTGGAGATGCACTCCTCAAAGCTCAGCGACAGAGCCGGACAAATGCGATCAAATCCAATATCGTCGTTGACATGGCTGCCTGCGACAATCGCACGAATTTCCCACTCGACCTGCTTTTCAATCGCTTCGTAGAATTCCTCGAAGGTCTTGAACGTGCGCGGGTCGCCGGTCTCAATCGACGCCAGACGATTATACTTTCTGCTGCGTCCGTTGAGCAGGGCGTACTCAACCGCCGCGCCCAGATTATAGTCCGCATACGAGGTGTAGCAGCGCTGCTTGCCGGACAGGTTGGTCTCAACACAGCCGCACGGATTCCAGTTGTATGCTTCCTTGAGCGGAATGCCCTTGTTCAGCATCATCTGGATACCGATTTCGTCACAATGGAATGCCGGGAAGCCCAGACCGAGCTTCAGAACCTCGGCAACCTTCTTCAGGAACTTATCCGGGTTTCTCGCCATGTTGTAGCGAACCGACAGGGACGGCTGATACAGCTGAACCTCAGCGGTAGCCTGAAGAATCAGGTAGGACAGATCGTTGACCGCATCCATGCCGCGCTCATCGACACCGCCGACGCAGACGTTCTGGAACATCGGGTAGCCAGCGGAGTAATGCGCGGTTACAGCATCCTGGAACAGGCACGGCTCAGAGAACTTGATCCACAAGCAGTCCAGCAGCTCCTGTGCCTGCTCTTCCGTCAGGCGCCCCGCCTCAATATCCGCCTTATAGTACGGATACAGGTATTGATCCATACGACCGGGATTGTAGCTCGCGGCATTCTGCTCCATAAAGATGCAGGTCTGATAAAAATACAGCGCCTGAATCGCTTCGCGGAACGTGCGTGCCGGCTTCTCCGGTACACGGTCGCAAACCTCGGCGATTTCCAGCAGCTCTGCCTTTCGCTGCGGATCGCTTTCCTCCGCCGCCAGACGCTTTGCCTCGGCAACATAGCGCTTGGACATCGTCACGATACCCTCTGCCGTGATGGTCAGAGCACGCAGGTAGGTCA